>JAFEBQ010000007.1 GCA_018242585.1 Planctomycetota bacterium | reverse complement strand
AATTTAAGTCAATAACAGGCTCTACGCGCTGCAAGGGGCTGTCCTGCGCAAGATGGCGACGAGCCCAATTCCCAATTCGCTGACGCTGCTGATGCTGAGCGGCACCGGTTGCATCACCCTGGGATTGGCCAGCCTCGGCCGACTGGGCTGGGACACGCTCTTGGCCACGCCGCCGGGGGATTTCAAGGTGATGGTCTGGGCGGGGCTGTTCAACGCGCTGGGCTTCTTTATGCTGACCAAGGCGCTGGAGTTGATCTCGATGGTCCATGCCAATGCGATCAATGCGTCGCAGGTGGCGATGGCGGCGCTGGCCGGAGTGCTGGTGTTCAGCGAGCCGGTGACCACGGCGCTGGTCGTCGGCGTCGGGCTGATGGTGGTGGGAATGTTGTTGATCGATCGTCGCGGCGCGACGTTGGCGGAAGATGGCCCCTAACGGTTCCAAGTCGAAGCGAGTCTCGGCCGCCACAAGCGGCGTGTCAGCGAGCCAACGCATCGACGCGCGCTGGCTGGCCTCCTTTCGCCGGCAGTTGATGGCCTGGTTCCGCAAGCACGCCCGCGACTTGCCCTGGCGGCGAACGCGCGACCCGTACGACGTGTGGGTCAGCGAGATCATGCTGCAACAGACCCAGGTGGCGACCGTCGTCGGCTACTACGAGCGGTTCCTGGCTCGCTGGCCCACGGTCGCGGCGCTGGCCGCGGCGGACGAAAGCGACGTGCTGCGAGCCTGGGAAGGGTTGGGCTATTACCGCCGTGCCCGACAACTGCACGCGGCGGCGCGACAAATCGTCTCGCAGCATGGCGGCGCGTTCCCGACCGACTTCGACGCCGTGCTGGCTTTGCCGGGCATCGGACGTTACACGGCCGGCGCGATTCTTTCCATTTCGGGGGACGCGCGGTTGCCGATCCTCGAAGCGAACACACTGCGATTGCTCGCCCGACTGTTGGCCCTCGCGGCCCCGGTGGCTCAGTCCGACAGCCAGCGCCGGCTGTGGGAGTTTGCCGAGCAACTGTTGCCGCGCCGCGAGGTGGGACTGTTCAACCAGGCGCTGATGGAGCTAGGGAGCCTGGTCTGCACGCCGCGCGAGCCGCGGTGCGATGAATGTCCCGTGGCGGCACTTTGTCCTACGCGGGCGCTCGGCGCGCAAGAGTGCATTCCTGTTCCGGCGGTCAAGGTCGTTGCCGAGCGATGCCGCGAAGTGGCCGTGGTGGTCAAACGCGGCGCGCGCTGGCTGGTGCAACAGGCCCCCGAGCGCGGACGTTGGGCAGGCTTGTGGGACTTTCCATGCGTGCCGATCGACGCCAGCGCCCACTGGCCGCATGGAGACGAGGTGACCGAGTTGGTGCGCGAGCGTTGGCAACTGGACGTGACCGATTGCCACGCGGTCGAAACGATGAACTACACGGTGACGCGATTCCGCATCGCGCGGCATGTCTATCGAGCTCATGCCAGTAGCGCCGCGACAAAACTGAAGGCCAATTCGCGTCTGAGGTGGGTCAGTCGAGCCGAGTTGGCCGCCCTGCCGCTAAACATTACGGCTCGGCGGATGGCCGATCGGCTGCTGGTCGCGAGGAAGAAGCGGCCGGCTCACTGACAACTGCCGGCCGACTTTTGCCCCAACGCGATGACCGAAGTGCCGAAGGGCCAACGAAAGCCGCTTTCGATCGCGCCGTTTTCAAAACGGACCAGGCGCTTCAGCGCCCGATTTAACCAGTTGGACCGACGACGCAGGTTGCTGGCGGGCTCGCGACCACTGGCGCGCGTGCAAAAGCCGCGCAACATCCGGTAGCTGGCAATGGCCGGAAACAACATGCTCACACGGTAACTCGCCACCAGCGATTCGAGCCCCAGCGACTGGAGCAGCTCGACATTGTCGGCCAGCTTGGATCGTTCGCTGTTGCCGACCCAGCGATCGTGATCGCTCATCAACCATTGATAGGCCGGCCCGTGCAACAGTAGCCAGCCACCTGGCCGCAGCGCGCTCACCAGCCGCGCGAGCCCGGCGCGTGCTCGTTCGACCCCTGGCACCGAGATCACATCACAGCAGACGATTAAGTCGAACTCGGGGCGATGGAGCACCGGCTGGCAGACGTCGCCGGCATAGACATCGGCCGCGGGACAACGCTGTTTCGACAATGACAGGGCCAGCGGGCTGGAATCGAAGCCGGCCAGATAGTCGGGCTGGAACTCTTCGGCCAGCCACTCGAGCGTGGCACCGGTCCCGCAACCGGCGTCGAGCACGCGTCGCACGTCGCTCCGCTCGGCGCCCGCGGCGCGCAGCACCGACGCCAACGCATCGCGCAGCCCGACGTACCACCAGTGATCGGCGTCGAGTTCGGCCATGCGGCCCAATTCAAGGTTGAGCGTTTGGCTCACGTCGACAGAGCGGCCTCGATGGCACTCGTCACCCGCTCCAAGTCGGTCAGCGGCATTCCAGTGTAAAGTGGCAATGATACGATCTCCTGAACCATGCGTTCCGTGACGGGGAGCGCGGGGGGCGACCCCTCGTCACGGAACGCAGGCATGTGGTGCAATGGCAGCGGATAATGAATGGTCGTGTCGATCCGCGACGCGCGCAGCCGTTTGACCAGCCGTGCCCGCTCGGATGTGCGGATTACGAATAGATGATAGGCGTGCGTCACATTGCCAACCGGGTGGGGCAGCGTGAGCGACGAGTGCCGCAAGCGTTCGAGGTAGCCGGCCGCCAGCGCTCGCCGCGCGGCGAAGGTCTGGCCAAAGTGAGCCAGCCGCACGCGCAGCACGGCGGCCTGTAGCTCGTCGAGCCGGCTGTTGCGCCCCTGGTTGATCGCGACGCCACTTGGGTCGCAACCATATACGCGCAGTTGTCGCAACCGCTGGGCCAGCATGGCATCACTGGTGACGCACACGCCCGCGTCGCCAAACGCGCCCAGGTTCTTGGTCGGGTAACACGAGAAGCAACCGACGTCGCCGAACGTGCCGACCCCGCGACCTTGCCAAGTGGCGCCGTGGGCGTGGGAGCAATCTTCGACGATCTTCAGTCCGCGGCGGCAGGCCAGGTTGACCAGCGCCGTCATGTCGACCGGCTGGCCGTACAAGTGAACTGGCAAGACGGCGGCGGTTCGCGAGCCGATGGCCGGCTCGACCTGTTCGGCGGTCATGACCAGCGAGCGGGGGTCAACGTCGACAAATCGCACGGCGGCGCCGACCGAGCGAATGGCGGCGGCCGTGGGAACAGCAGTGTTCGCAACCGTGATCACCTCGTCGCCAGGTCCGATTCCCAACGCCAACAACGCCAGCGCCAAGGCGGCAAAGCCCGAGCCAACGCCCACCGCGTGCGGGCTGCCGAATTGCGCGGCGAATTCGCGTTCAAAAGCGGCGACTTCCTCGCCCAAGATCAACCGGCCCGAGGCCAGCACACGCGCGATGGCGGCCTGAAACTCCGGCTGGTACTCGGCGATTGAGCGACCCAAGTCGAACATCATCACCCTGTCATGGCCCGTTAACGGGGTCGGCGTGGCGCGGGGCGCGGATTCGGGGTGTTCAAACATAAGCACGGCAACAGCTCGCTCAGGTGGGGAGTCCCAGGGAGTCGACCGCCGGATCAACTTCCAACGGCAACACGGTCGGGGGGGACAGCGCTTCACCAAGTTCAGCAACGGGCAAAAAGCGCGCCACGCGATACGCCACCCGCCCGCGCTCGAACCGCCATTGCCACAGCAGCCAACCCAACGCCAAGCCAGCGGCCATGATCAGACAAGACACGGCGCCAAACGCGAGGGCCTTGCGAGCGAGATTTGTTCCAGTGGCAATCGAGGAAAACTGCGTCAGGCTGGCGGCCAGCGCCCCCAGCACCGACAAAATGGCCGCGACACCCAGCGGCCAGCGAGTGAAGCCGAATACCAGCCGGCACCATAGCGCCAGCAACCGGCGCAGGTTGTAATTCGACTGGCCCGCCAGGCGCGGCAGATGTTGCACCTGGAGTTGGCCAACACGAGCGGCGGCCCGCAGGGCGAGCGCATCGATGAACGGCCGCGCGCCGTGATAGCGGACCATCTGGTCAATCACCGGCCGGGCCAGCACCTTGAAACTTGACAGATACAGCCCTCGCGGCGCCCCCAGCAGCCGGCGCGCCAGCCGGTTGTGCAGCGTGCTGGCCAGCCGACGCCAAAACGACTGTCGCGGGGTGCCGTAGCGACTGTAAACCAGCGGCAGATCGTGTTCGATGGCGTATCGCCACAGCCGCAACGCCTCGGTCGGCGAGTGCTGGCCGTCGTCGTCAACAATCACGGCATACCGGCCGCGGGCATGGCGCAAGCCAGCCAATACCGCCGAGTGCTCCCCAGAGTTTTCAGCCAACTCGACGTAGGCGACGTGTTTGGGGCAGCGGGCCTGCAACCAAGCCGCGACCTGTGCGCTTTGGTCGACCGAGCCGTCGTTGACCAGCACGATCTCAAAATCAATGCGCCGGGCGGCACGACCAATCTCGTCGACGACCGCGGCCAGAGTATGTTCGCTGTTGAAGACCGGAATAACGAACGAAAGTTCGACCGGTTTGGATTCGAGTGGACTTGGGCGGGCGTGTGGCGAATCGGAAGCGTGCGTGAGCGGAGCCGTGGCCCGCGGCCAGTTGTGATGCATCGAACGATGTAGCCGCGGGGTTACTCGGCTTCCTGTGCGGAGGTGGCGAGGCGGTCGGTGTCGCGCGGAGAGGGCGTTGCTTCGCGCGGCCAACTCTCGTCGCGCCAACGAACGGTATAAGCCGGCGCGCGATTGCTGGTGCGCCAGAAGAGATCGAACGTCTGGGGGAATTCGCGGCTTAGCGCCGCGCGCAGGCGGGGGCCCGCGGCGCCGGCAAAGTGAGCTGCGCCCTTGATCACCACCACCTGCACGTCCTTCTCGCGCAATGTTCGTATGATGCGATCGACACGTTCCTGGGTGCCGATGTCGTCGTCAAACGCTTCAAAGAACGTACGGGTCGGGTTCTTGCGATCGGCAAAGAAGCAGACCTCGGGGCAGTCGCCCACGGCATAGACGTACGAACCCGCGGGGGAATGTTCCTGGACGATCCTGACCAGATTGGTGTAGATCTGCAGACACTGGTCGTCAACCGCCAGATTTGAGCGTTCGAGCCCCAGGGGCATTAACGGGGGCATCGCGATGTACCTGATGCCAAAGGCGTGCGGGAAGCCGCCCACCACCCACAGCCCGGCGAACAACAGCGCCGCCGCCCCAGCAGCCATGTGCAAAGGTTGGATGCCGGCGGGCTGATAACGGACCACGTACAAGCCGGCCAGGACGACCATCGGCGCCGCATAGAGAAAATAAATGCCGTTGGAAATCGGCACTTGCACCAACGTGATCAGGGCGGCCACGGCGATCAGCAACATCAATCGCTGGCGACCGCGCAGATCGATCTGCGCGGCAAAGCGGCGCGTGCCGAGCATATAGACGCCCAACAACACCAGCACTGGCGCCGCGCCGCGAGCCATGTACCAGAATCCCTGATAAATAGTTCGCGACTCGCCGGCCACCGCCACGCCATAGGCCAGCAGCAGCCCCACGGCGAGCACCATCGCGGGATGGGTCAGCCCGCGTCGCGCCCAGAGTGTTCCGCCGACCACGCCAACCAGCGGAATCAACCACATCAGCCCTTGGGCGCTGGGCAAGGCAAAGATCATGCTATCATCGGACAGCCGTTTCATCGGTTGGATGAACACGCCCCGAATGAGGGAATCAACGCTGCCCGTCCACACATAAGGGACGAGCAAGACCGCGATCGGCAGGCAGATGCCCGCCGCGAACCACAACGATTCCAGAGTCAATCGCCGATGCCGCGCTCCAGAGTCGCGGCCGCCGAACTGCCACTCGCGAATCATCAGCCAGAACGCAATCATCACGCCCGGCAAGGCAAAGTGGGCGACTTCCATCAAATTGGGATGGTAGCGGACCAACTCGCCCAGCATGACGACGAACAGCGACAACAAAAGCGTTACGCCCGACGCACCCAGCCACCAATTTCGCGAGGCACGCTCTACGACCGGTGACGACGCCACGGGCTGCTCGACGTGGGCGAGGTGGGTCGAATGGATCGACAAGGCCTGGCTGCGGTACACCAGGAACAACCCCACGGCGGCCACGTAGTACAGGCCAATCAGCTTGACGCACAGGGACAGTCCCCCACACACCCCGGCCAGCACCAGCCAGCGCCGTTGGTCGCGATCGATGAACTGCAACAGCGCCAAGACGCCGAACGTGGCAAAGAACAGGTTGTACCACGAGGGCATCGGCGAAAAGTAGTTTGGAACGCTCCAGAGAACGGCCGTGGCGGTCACCAGCAGCGCCAGCGGGATCGACGTCGCGCGTCGCGCCACAAGGTACACCCCCCATGCCCAGCAGGTGCTGGTTAGCACAAACGCCCAGCGGATCGACGAGGTGTGGACGCCCAACAGCCAAAAGCTGGCCGCGTGAAAGAATGATAGCGCGCCAGTGTACAATTCGTCGTAGTCCCGGTGCGGCAGTTCGCCGTTGAGGACTCGCACGGCCGATTGGCACAGCGTGCCGGTGTCGTGGGGGACGACCCCTTGATCTTGCCGCAGCACCAGACACCCAATCATGACCAGCCCGACCAGCAGCAGGGCCAGTGGGTCGCCGTACCGCTGGTAAAGGCCGTAGAGCTTCGAGCCCCTCACGGCGCGCATGATGCTGCTCGAACTGGGGGTCAGCGCCCTCGGAACGCGAATCGTTCGCGTGTTAAGGACCGCCCGCGCCGTGGGCCCATTGCCCCGCCGTTGCCGCCGCATGAATCACCCTGACCAAAGGTCGTTGTAGAATAAGAACTATCCTGTCTCCTTTTTCCGAGCGGCAACTTTAAGGGCAAACGACATACCAATTGCCAAAACCAGGGGGCGAATGCATAAAATAGCTGAGAATCCTAGTGAATCGCTGATAAACTTGGACTGGCGGCTCGTGCGACGCTAGACAGCGCAATTGTCGGAAACGAGAGACGGTCGCGACAACTTGTCGGAGTTGGTGGGCAGGTGGCCCGTCACCATGACGCATGGCATATCGACGTAGGTGTTGATTCAATTAACATCAAGTTGCCCTCCTGACGCGTGCCCAGCGCCGCGGCCGCCGTGTTGACGAGACCGATCATGCTTCATTCTGCAAATCCCGTGACCCCCCAGCGCGACTGGCTTAGCTGGCTGGCGGCGCATCGCAGTTTGGTCGCGGTTTATCTGGCTTTCGCGCTCAGCATGCTGGGCATTGTCGTGATCGCGTACTGGAACGCGCGGCTCGACTTCAACGAGACGCGTCGCGACTTGCTGCAATCGGAAGTCAGCCGGTTGCGCTCGCACGCGGTGCGCACCGCGCTGCGCATTCAAGAGAGCCTGACGCGCGAGGGACGCCCCGACGATCTGACGGCGTTGGACGCCACGATTTGGCTGCGACCTTACTGGGGCCGGGTCATCGACGGAGACGAAGCCCATTTGTACGCTGCCGTCGTCGACCAGTCCGGACGTGTCATCAAGCACAGCGTTGCGGCGCTTGAAGGGAGCGTGCTGCCCAGCAACTGGTATCTGTATCAGATACCCGAGGCGGGCGACGACGTGGTCGAGACCGCGGCGGCGTCTCTGACGGGTGGCCCGCGAGCTCTCGACATTCGAGTACCGCTGTTGCACGACAACCGCGAGATCGGCGCCTATCACACGGGGCTCGACCAGGCCTGGTTCGAAGCGACGCTGGGCGAGCGGCGGAGCGCCATGCGTTGGCGTTGGGCGATCACGACGCTGCTGATTTTCGGAGTCGTCGTGCTGGCCGTGTTTTCGGCCGTTTCGATATCCAAGCGGTTCGCCACGCTGAACACGTCGTTGGCGATGGGGCGCGTGCGCCAGATGGCCGAACTGGGCCAGGTGGCTGGCGGCATCGCTCACGAGGTGCGCAACCCGCTGAACACGATTCGCTTGAACCTGCATTACCTCGAACGTCTGTGGCAGAACGGCCAGCCTAGTCCGGACCAGTCGGCGCAGATCATGCATGAAACGGTCGATGAAATCGAGCGCGTCGACGCCATGATGCGCTCGCTGGTCGAGTACGCGCGTCCCGAGAAGGCGCACGCCGAAGTGCTCGACCTGGTCGTCGAGACGCAAGTCGTCATCGACATCATGCGGCCGCTGCTCGATCGCGACGCCGTGAATGTCGAGCCGCGACTTGAGGCCGGGCCGTTGAAGGTGCTGATGGATCGTTCGCGACTGCGGCAGGCGTTCTTGAACTTGTTGACCAACAGCGCCGAGGCCACCGGGCCGCAAGGGCACATTCGCGTCTCGGTTCGGCGGGCTGAGGACGCGGCCGAACTGGCCGTCGCCGATAATGGTCCCGGCGTGCCAATCGCCTCGCGCGAGCGAATCTTTGAACCTTTTCACTCGACCAAGGAACTGGGCACCGGGCTCGGCTTGGCGCTGGTCAAGCGATTCGTGGAAGAGGCCGGCGGCAGCGTCGGTTGCCACGCCGCCCCGGAAGGTGGCGCCGAGTTTCGCATTCGCCTGCCGCTGGTGCCCCAGGCCGCCGGAGCCCGGTCGGCGGCCAACGGCAACGCCGCGGCGCGCAATCCGTCGATGGCTTCCCATCCCGGTTGATTGTCACGCCGTCGCGCGTATGCTGTCCTACTGAACCCAGAGAATAATGTTGTGAACGAACGTGCCGTGATCATGGTGGTCGAGGACAATTCGAGCGAGCGCGACGCGCTAGCCCGGGTGTTGCGCCTGGAGGGTTACGAAATCCTGACCGCGCGCAACCCGGAGGAAGCGCTCAAGTCAATTCACCGCGCGGTGGACCTGGTGATTAGCGACCTGCGGCTGGGAACCAAGAGTGGGATCGACCTGCTGAAGGAGTGGGTCATGCACCAGCCGGCCACGGCCTTTATCATGGTCACGGCCTATGGTGACGTGCAGACGGCCGTCGAGGCCATGAAGTGCGGCGCGCGCGACTACCTGACCAAGCCGGTCGATCCCAAGCGCTTGCTCGAACTGGTCCACAAGCACTGCGTCGTGGCGCGGGCCGCCGCCGAAGCATCGACACGCCGCAGTCCAGGACGCGGCGTCAAGCGGCTGATCGGCGAGTCGCAGATCATGCTGCGCGTCGCCGAGCAGATCGATCGCGCCGCCAAGACCGATAGCACGGTGTTGATCCTGGGCGAGTCGGGCTCGGGAAAAGAGTTGGTGGCCGACGCCATTCACAACGGCGGTCGCCGCAGCAATGCGCCGTTCGTCGTCGTCAACATGGCCGCCATTCCCGAAACGCTGGTCGAGAGCGAACTGTTCGGCCACGTCCGCGGCTCGTTCACGGGCGCCACGGCCGACCGGCTCGGTCGCTTTGAACAGGCCAAGGGGGGCACGCTGTTCATCGACGAAATCGGCGACTTCCCCATCGGCTCGCAAGCCAAGCTGTTGCGGGCGCTCGAAACCCGGCAGATCACTCCCATCGGCGGCAATGACCTCCGCCCCGTCGATGTCCGCGTGGTGGCGGCCACCAGCCGCGACTTGGCCACGCTGATGCAAGAAGGGAAGTTTCGCGAAGACCTGTACTACCGGCTGCACGTCGTGGCCATCGGGCTGCCGCCGCTGCGTCAGCGCCGCGAGGACATCGCCGAACTGACCGAGTACTTCCTGGAAGAGATTTCCCAGCGCCTGCAGCGTCCGCGCCCGAGGTTGCACAACGATCTGCGGTTTTATCTCGAGCAGTACGACTGGCCCGGCAACGTGCGGCAACTGCGGAACTGCATCGAGAGCATGCTGGTGCTGAACGACGTGTCGGTGCTGACGCTGGAGCACTTGCCGGCCAGCATGACCCAACTGGCCGAGGACCAGTCGGCCGAGACGGACGAAAAGACGCTGACCAGCGTCGAGAAGAACGTCATCCTGCAAACGCTCGACCGCTGCCACGGCAATCGCACCCACGCGGCCGCGACCTTGGGCATCTCGGTTCGCACGCTCCAGCGCCGGCTCAAAGAATGGGCCATCGAAGAACAGTCGCAATAATGGGCCACGGCCAATGGTCGTTTCGACGCTTTAGGCAACGCCGCCTTCCCCCCTGCTCCCCTTCGCCGTGCCCAGCGTGTATCCTGTCGGCATGAAACGACATGATGATCGTCGCGCCGATGAATTGCGCCCGCTGAAGTTCAAACGCCGCTACACCCGCGCCTCGCCGGGTAGCGTGCTGGTCCAGGCCGGCCGGACCACGGTCCTGTGTACCGCCAGCGTCGAGCTGCAGGTTCCCCCCTGGCTGAAAGGGAAAGGCCAAGGCTGGGTCACCGCCGAGTACAGCATGCTCCCCGGTAGCACCAGCCCGCGCAAGTCGCGCGACCGCGGCGGCAAGATCGACGGCCGCACGACCGAGATTCAACGCCTGATCGGGCGCAGCCTGCGCGCGGTGGTCGATATGCAAGCCCTGGGCGAGTGCTCGATCACGATCGACTGCGATGTACTCGAAGCCGACGGCGGCACGCGCACGGCCAGCATCACCGGCGCGTTCGTGGCCCTGGTCGACGCCGTGGCCGCCGTGCCGCGCCCCACGCGCGACGCGCCGCCGATCTTGCGAGACAGCGTGGCCGCCATCAGCGTGGGCATTGTCGACGGCCGGGCGGTGCTCGACCTGGACTATGCCGAGGACTCGACGGCGGCGGTCGACATGAACGTGGTGATGACCGGAGCCGGTCGGTTCGTCGAGGTTCAAGGGACCGGCGAGCACGATACGTTTGACGACGCCCAGTTGGCGGCCCTGCTCAAGGTGGCCCGGCACGGGATCAAACAGCTCACCGAGTTGCAACGCGCGGCCCTCGGCAAATCGTGGCCGTTTTAGGGCGTTTCGCGGCATTGGCGGCCTTGATCGCCGAACCCCTTTAGCCCCCGGTCAATGACCGGGGGCCTTCGAGTGCCGATTTCTCGCGGGTAGCCCAGACAACTTGCTTGTCTGGGCGGCGCAGCCGCAAGAGGGTTCAGGACCGGTATTCCATCGCCCTCTTGTCGCTGCGCGACACCGACAACAAGTTGTCGGTGCTACCCAAATCACGGGGTTTCTCGGCTAACATGGCAATGCTTTGCACTGACCGGGGGCTATCGATCGCCGACTTATGTTGACTATCGCCCCAGGAAACGGCCGAAAGAAAACATAGACAGCACGGCACGGCTCGCGTTATAATTCGTTTCCCGGACAGGCTTTCGGAACAGAGCCACCGGTGAATTGGGCCGCGGGATAAAACATCGAAGAGGAACAGGCCATGGCACGTTTGCGCTGGGCGTGTGTGTTGCTGGTCACTGCTGGTTATTTCTCGGGTGCCGGTCTGCGCGCCGAGATGTTGCCGGCCGACCGCGAAAAGATCAATGCGGTCGATACGGCGTTGCACAAGGTCAGTGCCGCCTATCGCCTCAAGAAGTACGCCGAAGTCGGCACGCTCGTCACTCAGATCGAGCAGCAGTTGGAAGAGCTGAAGGCGGGCGAAGGCCGCGCCGAGTCAGCGCCGATGGTCGCTTCGCTCGAAGTGCGGCTCGAAGCGGCGCAGCGCCTGGTCAAGCACGGCGCCGAAGTGACTATGGCCGCCGCCGAAAAGAAAGCCGCCGCCAAGCCCGCCCCGCGTCCGAACGCCGCGGCTGCCAAGAATGCCAAGGCCGCCACCGGCGTCAGCTTTACGAAACAAGTCGCCCCGGTGCTGGTCTCGCAATGTGCCCGCTGCCATATCGATCGCAACTCGGGCGGGTTCAGCCTGGCGACGTATGCCGATCTAATGAAGGGCTCGCCGGCGGGCCGTGTATTCACGCCCGGCAAGGGCGCGGGCAGCACGCTGATCGACATGCTCGAATCGGGTGACATGCCCCGCGGTGGCAACCGGATGTCCGACCTGGACATCACCATGATTCAAAAGTGGATCGACGAAGGGGCCAAGTTCGACGGCTCGGACCCGACGGCGTTGCTGACGGGCGGCAACCCCATGCAAATGGCCAGCGCCGCGGGGAGCAGCATGGCGACCGCGCCGACCGGCAAGGAAAAAGTTCATTTCTTAAAGGACGTCGCGCCGATTCTGGTCGGTCACTGTGTTGACTGCCACGGTGGCGACCAGGGCCCGGCGAACTACGAACTCGACACGTTTCGCAAGCTGCTCAGTCCCGGCCAAGGTGGCGAACCAATCGCTGCGGGACGTCCAGACGCCAGCTTGCTGTTGAACATGGTTCGCGGCACGGCCAAGGACCGCTTGGGCAAAGAGCGGCCCAAAATGCCGCGTAATCGCTCGCCGTTGACGGCCGACGAGATCAAGACGCTGGAAACCTGGATCGCCGAAGGAGCCAAGTTCGACGGCGAGGATGAGGACGAACTTCTTTCCTTCACCGTGGCGGCTCAGCGCGCCTATGGCTTGCCGCACGAGGAGTTGGCCAAGGAACGGGCCGCTCTGGCCAAACGCGACTGGAACAAGGGGAACCCCGGCGTTCCGTTTGAAACGGTCGAGCTGGACGACGTGGTCGTCTATGGCAACGTGCCGCCGGCCAAATTGCGCGAAATCGCCGAACAGGTCGCCGACGTCCGCAAGCGCGTCGCTCACGTGCTGAAGCTGACGGGCGACACGCCGGTGGTCAAAGGCAAGCTTTCGATCTTCATCTTCGAGAAGCGATTCGAGTACGTCGAGTTCACGCGGATGGTCGAACGTCGCGACGTGACGAGCGACAACCAGGGACACTTCTACTACAACATTCTAGACGCCTTTGGCGCGACCGTCGCACCCAAGGAAGGTGACCCGAACTTCGCCTTGTTGATTGCCGAGCAGTTGTGCGGCGCTCACGTGGCGTCGGCCGGTCGGCGTGTGCCCACCTGGTTCGCCGTCGGCGCGGGGCGGGTTCTGGCCACCAAGGTCGAGCCGCGCGCCGGCATGATCAAGCAGTGGAACGAAGCGGCCGCGGCCGCCACTCGCACGGCCAAGCCGGGTGCGCTGCTGACCAAAACGCCGGACTCGGAAACGATGGCCCTGGCCCACGCGGCCGCGGGCAATCTGGTGAACAACGCCGGCAAGTTCAGCTCCATGCTCGACGCGCTGCACAAGGGGACCGACTTTGACGTCGCCCTGCAGCAAATCTATGGCATGAACGCCCAGGCGATCACCGGCGCCGATCCCAACGCGCGCAACCGCCGCGGTCGGTAAACATCGTTAAGGACGCCGCCCCGCGCGGCGTCAAACGAGGAATCTCACCTTAGCCCCCGGTCAATGACCGGGGGCTTTGTGTTGATACCGAGTGAAAGGCGCACGCGCTGACAGCGCGCATGCTCGGCGTGCCGTAGCCCCCGACCTTTCACCCTTTCGGCAACGAGATCGTCACTACCGGCAGCACGTCGTTCAGGCTGCCGCTGCGAAAGCCGGCCAGATCGAGCGTCACGTACTTGAACCCCAGCTCGCGCAAACTCGCCACCAGTGCCGCGCGCAGTTCCGGCTCGGCCAAGCGCGCGATGAACGACTCGGGCACCTCGACACGGGCCAGGTCGCCACGATGGTAACGCACACGCAGTTCGCGCAGGCCCTGTTCGCGCAGCCAGCGCTCGGCCGCGTCGATCATGGCCGTCCGCTCGGGAGTCACTTCCTCGCCATAGGCGATGCGACTGGCCAGACAAGGGCTGGCCGGCTTGTCCCACACGGGCAGCCCCCAGTGGTGGGCCAACTGGCGAACCGTGGCTTTGTCGATGCCGCATTCCAAGAGCGGACTCGCCACGCGATGTTCCGTGGCGGCGAGCATGCCGGGGCGATAGTCCCCCACGTCGTCGGCGTTGGCGCCGTTGACGATCACCGCGGCGCCGAACTGGGCAGCCACCGGCGCAAGCTGATCGTAAAGCTCGGTCTTGCAGTGGTAGCACCGGTCAGGCGCGTTCTGCCGATAGGTCGGATCGGCGAACTCGTCGGTGGCGATCGCGCGATGGGCAATGCCGATCAACGCGGCCAACTGCTCCGCCGCCGCCAGTTCCCCTTCGGCCAAGCTGGCGCTGTGCCCCGTCACGGCCAAGGCCCGCTCGCCAAGCGCCACGTGGGCCGCCTTGGCGACCACGGCGCTGTCGACTCCGGCCGACAGGGCCACGACCACGCGCCCGTAGCCTCGCAGCACTTCGAGCAGTTGCTCGCGCTGGATTTCCCACGGGGCGCTAGTCGTCTCGGCGGTCATGGAGCGGGCAGACGATCAAATCGCCGGCGCTGCGTAGCGCGCGGCAGGTATAAGAAAAATAGCCTCCACCGCAATGCCGTGGTGACGTGGGTTTCGAGAGCCCGCATGATAAAAGCGGGCGACCCTGGACGCTGGGTTGTGTGATCCGACCGTTGGTTCCGAAAACCCCGAGGGGCCCGGACGGCGGCTATACACGCGGCCAACGTCGTGTTCAAGCGCCCTTGCGAGCTTTCGTATAGGCTCAGCGAAATTGGACGTCCCAGCACGAACATGGCAGAGGCTGTGCCGACGCCGTACGCCCGAAAGCGCACGGCGGCAGCGGCCGTATGTTACCACGGTCGCGGCCAAACCACAAACCAGAGTTCACGCCACGGGCGGCGTAAATCGCGCCAGGCCGGAAGATTGGGCAATGCTCATCCCCCTTTAGCAGCACACGGTTCGCCGTGTATCATCGACGCCGCAGATACACGGTTGCAAACGACTAACGGTCCCCTGCCCCATGACCTCGTCCCTCACCACCGCCGATCTCAGTTCGCTGGTCGAGTCGCTGCGCGCGCGGTTCGACGTGGCGTCGTTGTCGGTCGAGGCCGGCGGGCGTACGTGGCAACTCCTCAAGCCCCGCAACGCCGACGATCTGCTCGACGAGGAAGAGTTTGAACACGACGACCGGATTCCCTACTGGGCCGAGTTGTGGCCCAGCGCGCGGATGCTGGCCGAACGGCTGGCCAGGCTTGACGGTCGCGGCCGGCGGATGCTCGAACTGGGCTGCGGCGTCGGGTTGTGCGCGCTCGCGGCGGCCCAGGCGGGTTTTCAAGTCCTGGCGACCGATTACTATCCCGAGGCGCTCGAGTTCGTCCAAGTCAACGCCTGGCGGAACGGCTTGTCGGGGCTGGCCACGCGGATGGTCGACTGGCGCGAACTGCCCGACGATCTGGGGACGTTCGATGTGATCATCGGCGCCGATGTGCTGTACGAGCGGCCTTACGCCGAGTTGATCGCCGCCGCGATCGACAAGTATTTGGCCCCCGGCGGCACGGCCCTGGTCACCGATCCCGGCCGCCGATTCGCTAGCGCCTTTCCCGACGCTTGCCGAGCGCGGCCGCTGCAAGTGATCGAACAAGACATCATCCCGCTCGATCACGACGGGAAAGAGTTCACCATCGAGCTGTTCGAAATCGGCCGAGCGTAACGACACGCCGGCCCACGCACGCCAGAGATAATCGCCACGATGTACCTGGGCATTGAAATCGGTGGGACCAAGTTGCAACTGGGCGTCGGCCACGGCGACGGCCGGCTGCTGGCCATGGAGCGGCGCAACGTCGACATTGCGCAAGGGGGCGAGGGCATTCGCGCCCAGATTCGCGATGTCGGTCGCGAGCTGGCTGCGAAGTTTTCCCTGCGCGGCATTGGTGTCGGCTTTGGCGGGCCGATCGACGCGGCCGCGGGCACGGTCGTGACCAGTCACCAGGTCGAAGGCTGGACCGGCTTTCCGCTGGCCCGCTGGTTGGAAGAAAACATCGGGCTGCCGGCCGTGCTGGGGAACGACGCCGATATGGCCGCGCTGGCCGAAGCGTGCTACGGCGCTGGCCGCGACGGCGACCCGGTGTTCTATGTGACGGTCGGCACCGGCATTGGCGGCGGGCTGGTCATCAATCGGCGCGTCTACAACGGCAGCGGTTGGGGAGCGTCGGAGATCGGGCACCTGCGCCCGGGGATCGAGTTCACCGATTCGCACGCCACTATCGAATCACTGGCCGCCGGGCCGGGTATCGCGCGCACCGCGCGGGCCACGCTTGCTGGCGATGCCGAACAACTTCCCAAGACGCTTCACTCGGCGAGCGCGAAAGATCGAGACGACTTACGGGCTCGTGCCAATGGCGACGTGAAACAATTGACGGCCAAGCACGTGGCCGAAGCCGCCGCGGAAGGCAATGGCTTTGCTCAAGCGGTTCTGGCACGCGCGGCTCAAGTGTTGGGTTGGGCTATTGCGCAGGTGATCACCTTGAATGGCCCAAAAATCGTCGTCATCGGCGGCGGCGTGGCGCTGGCCCCCGAACCGTTATTCTTGCAGCCGGTGCGCGAGGCGGTGGCCCAGTACGTGTTTCCGCCGGCGCGGGGCAAATACGAGATACGCGCCGCGGAATTGGGCGAAGAAATGGTCGTCCACGGGGCGTTGGCGTTGGCAGCCGAACGCTTCGCCGCTTGTAATCAGTAACAGAACATCGCACGGTTGGCGTGCCAGAACAATCGAGGGCAGACATTCATGGCCAACGCGCCGATCGACATCATCGACGACGAAGACACACCGGCCAATTCTTGGGTCAGTCGTGTCGGACTGGTGCTGGGGCCGGTGGTGCTGATCGGCTGGTTGCTGCTGGCGCGCGATTGGACCGCTGGGGCTCATTATCCCCTCAGTGATGAAGCGCACCGGCTGGCTGGTATCATGATGCTGACGGTCACCTGGTGGTTGACCGAGCCGATTCCGATTCCGGCCACGGCGCTGTTGGCCGTCGTGCTGGCCGTGGTGTTGGGTGGAGTGCCGCGCGATCCGGCGCAGACCAACTTCCAGGCCGCCCGCATTGCGATGGCCCCCTTCGCCGATCCGACCGTGTTCTTTCTGCTGGGCGGGTTGTTCCTAGGCCGGGCCATGACGCGGCACGGGCTCGATCGCCGGTTCGCCTTGGGCATTCTTTGCACGCGCTGGGCTGGTCGCTCGCCGAGCACCGTGATGTTCGCCGTGGGATTGAGCGTGGCGGCTGTCTCGATGTGGATCAGCAACACCGCCGCCACGGCCATGATCTTTCCGATCACACTGGGCATCGTTGCCGTGCTGGCCGCTGGCAGCGGCCAGAGCGAAGCGCAAATGAAGCGGTCCCCCTACGCCTCGGCTTTACTGCTCGTCACGGCCTATGCCTCGAGCGTGGGCGGCGTGGCCACGCCGATTGGCACCACGACGAACGTCGTGTCGATGGGGCTCTTTCGCCAGGACTACTATCTGAACAAGTCGATTGACTTCTTCCGCTGGTGTCAGGTGGGCATTCCGTTGATGATCGTGATGTTCGTGGCGTTGTATCTGTGGATGCGCGCGCGCGGCGGCAAGGTGCAACTCGACATGCCTTCGCTGCGAGACTATTTGCAGACGCAACGGGCCCAGATCGGCCCCTGGCGGCGCGGCGAGTACAACACCCTGATCGTGTTCATCACGGTCGTTTCCTTGTGGGTTGCGCCGGGAGCGCTCGGGCTGGCCAAGCAGATCTTCGACTACTTTGGCTCGGCCGATACCGCGGCCACCTTGGGCTCGATCGAAAAGTGGTTCATCGGCCACTTTCCCGAGGAGATCGTCGCCCTCGGCATTCCGGTCCTGCTGTTCCTGTTGCCGATCAATCTGCAAAAGCGTGAGTTCTCGCTGGCCACCAGCGATTTCTCCAAGGTCGATTGGGGGACGATGCTGCTATTCGGGGCGGGCTTGTCGCTGGGGAACATGATGTTCCGTTCGGGCCTGGCCGAGGTGGTCGGGAACCTGACTTTCGATTGGCTGAACACCCGCGACGTGTGGCTGATTGCGGCGCTGGCGATTGCGGGCGGGATTGTCCTGAGCGAGTTCACCAGCAACGCGGCCACGGTGTCGACGTTGTTTCCGGTGATCTGGAGCCTGTGCAAGACGGCCGAAGTCGATCCATTGCCGCCGCTGTTGGGCTTGACGTTTGGCGCCAGCTTCGGCTCGGCGCTGCCGGTTTCGACGCCGCCCAACGCGATCGTGTACGGCTCGGGGCTGATTCCGCTGCGCCGAATGGTCGCGGCCGGCATCGGCATCGACATCATCAGCGGGCTGGTCATCTGGGGCGTGCTGCGCGTGGCGTTCGCACTGGGCTGGTCGCCGGTGCTGTCGTAAGCGATACGAGAGCATTTAGGGCGAGAGCTTGTAAACGGGCGGCTACACTCAAGCGGCATAATCTTCCTAATAACCGGATGGCGACGATTGAGGCTGGTTAAACGGCCATTTCTCCGAAAAGCAAGATTTGCCAGGACGTTGATTTCGACCGACGCTTCTACGAGCACGTGTACCTGCTCGCCGGTTGCCATCCACGGCAACCCTCTGAAGCGAAGGAGAATTCAATGCGTCGCATCGTGTTGGCTTGGTTCGTGCTGCTTGCCCTGTCGGTCGTCGCGACCGCGGCTCAAGCCGCCCCGCGCAACTACAGCGCGTCGAATCCTTATCGTCCTGGTTATTGGCAGAAGGGCTACGGCTGGGCCGGCTATGGCTGGTACAGCCCGTACGGCGATTTCACCGGCTATGGATATAGCTCGATCGGCGTCCGCTACCGGGGTAACTACGTGGGGAATCCCGCGTATCTCACGCCCCGGTATCCTGGCTCGGGCAACGATCTCGGCACGGGCGTTGGCCGATAGTGCGATCGCCCTGGACTCTCGGACACTGGCGGGGGCTGGATCATGTTCCCGAACGAAGGTTCGAGAGCTGAGCGAGACCAAGCCTGACGCGGCGGCAGGCTTTGATGTGGCGCGAGCGTCACGCCCGCAAAGCCCACGAACGAATGGGGCTTGACCCACCCCTGGACAGCGCCGAGTCGCGAAGCATTACACCTCTCCCTTTCAGGGAGAGGTCGCGAACGAAGTGAGCGGGTGAGGGTAAACGCGTGGCAGGCCGATCCGCCTTCGCATTACGAGCAAACTGGCGTGTGCGCGAAGTCTTTTAGTCGGGAACGCCTTTACCCTCCCACCTGCCCCTCCCTGGAAGAGAGGGGTGTTTGCGTGTCCCGCTCCTGGACGTGTGCGCATTTGAAATGATCGATCACGCCGGCGGCGCGTGGACGAACTTGATCCCTTCCTGGGCGAAGCGTTCGAGGATTTCCAGGTTGATCTGCTGCTGCGTGTCCATGAACTGCTTGTAGTCGGTCGTCAGCATGAAATAGACCGTCTCGAAGTTCAACGCGATCGTGCCGTACTCCTTGAAGTGCGAGCGATCGAAGCGGACTTGCGGCTTCTGCTCGACGATCCGCTGAATCCAGTTGGGAATCTGTCGCAGCTTGTCGAGCGGCGTCTCGTACGCCACGGCCAGTGTGAACGCGGCCCGGCGTTCCTGCATTCGCTTGTAGTTGCGAATTCGGCTTTGCAGCAGGTCGCTGTTCGGAAAGATCAATTGCTCGCCCGACACGCTGCGAACCTTGGTCGTCCGCAAGCCAATGTACTCGACCGTGCCAGTCAGGTCGCCAACCGCGATGTTGTCGCCCAGGACAAACGGCTTGTCGAGAATGATCGACAACGAAGCCAGCGGGTCGCGCAGCACTGTCTGGGCCGCCAGGGCCACCGCCACGCCGCCGACGCCCAGCCCCGCAACCAGCGTCGTGACATTGACTCCTAGGTTCTCCAGAGCCAGCAGCGCCAGGATGGTCCACAAGACCCATTGACACAGAAAGCCCAGGACCGACAACGTCGTCGCCGAGGCGGCGTCTCCTTCGAGACCGCGCCGCGTGCGGGCGTTGATCATGTGTGTCAGCAGCGCGTTGGCCCAGAAGCCACCTTGCAGCAAGACGGCCAGCGTCGCCACCACGTGCGCTCCGCCGCGCACCTCGTCGGGCAAGTACAGTACCTGCACGCCCAGGTACAAAGCCACCACCGTCAGCAACGGGCCGCGCGTGACGGCGATCACTGCCGAAACTAGAGCGACCGCTTCGCTCGACGAACGCTTCATCCACGAAGCGACGCGCCGCCGGAGCACGCGCTTGACGGTCAGCAGCAGGATCAAACTGGCCAAAAAAACCAACAGCGCCGCGCCCCAATGGGCGGGCGAGTTGCCCAGCACCTCGCGTGCGAAGAGAAGTTCGTGGAGATGATTCGGCGACATGATCCGTTCCTGTCTTGCGCAAGTCTCGTCAGCGGCCGACCCGAGCCCAGTGAGCCGATAACGCCGGCGCTTCCCTTTTACTCCGGTGGCTTGGCTTCCGATAGCGGCGCGGCCCCCTTGGGGGGCGGAGCGATCGGAAAGGTTTCGGACGCCATCTCGGGCAGGATCCCCAATCGTACGTAGATCGGCCGCACCAACGTGCGCAGCCGCGAGTATTGCGACGCGAAGTAAATCGCCCCCAGCAGGCAGATGACCGCGCCGGCCCGAATGGCATTGGCCGGCCCGAAGCGATTGGCCATGAACCCCGCCAGCAAGCTTCCCAAGGGTCCGACTCCCAGGAAGGCCATCGCGTACAGACTCATCACGCGGCCGCGTTTGTCTTCGTCAACGATCGTTTGTAGCACGATGTTGCTGGAACCCAGGTGGACCATCATGGCGAAGCCCACGGCGACCAGGGCGAGAAACGACACCGGCAGCCATTGCGACGAGGCCAGCACCAACAGCGCCGCGCTCAACAACACCGGCGTCAGTCGAATCCAGCCGAACAAGCCGCGCACCGAAAGTCGCGACGCCAGGAACACCGCCCCGGTCAGCGCTCCAATACCCGACGCGATCGTCAACAACCCGAACGTCCCCGATCCGCCGCCGAGCATTTGCGTCGCCACCAGCGGCAACAGCGTGTTGTAGGTGGTGGCGGCGACGCTGACGATGCCGATCATCAGCAAGATCGTGCGGATCGGCGGAAAACCAAAGGCGTAACCAAATCCCTCGCGCAGGCCGTGCATCAGTCCGGCCGGCTTGACCTGCAAATGACGCCGCGGCACGTGAATCTGCAATAGCGATCCCAGCACGGCCAGATAGCTGACCGCGTTCAGCGCAAAGCAAATCGTCGCGCCGACCAACTCGAGCAGCACCGCGGCCAATGCCGGCCCGACCAAGCGCGCGGCATTGAACATCGACGAGTTCAGGGAGATGGCGTTGGACAGGTCGGCTTTGTTGTCAACCATTTCCGACAGGAACGCCTGCCGCGCCGGCATATCAACCGCGTTGACCACGCCCAGCAGAAAGCTGAGAGCCATGATCCAGCCGATCGAGATCGTGTCGGTGCCGGTCAGCGCGGCCACGGCGAAGGCCTGGAGCATGGCCAGCGTCTGCGTGGCCAGGATCAGGCGATGCCGATTCCAACGATCGACCAGCACGCCCGCCACGGGGGCGAGGAAGAACGCCGGAATCTGGCTGAGGAATCCGATGATGCCCAGCCAGTAGGCGGCGACGTCCTGGTTCCCCGCGGTCTGGTCGCGCGTCAGCAGATAGACGACCCAGGCCAGCGCGACCTGCTGCATCCAGGTGCCGATCAGCGAGATGCTTTGGCCGGCGAAGAAGAGGCGAAAATTCCGGTGCGCCAAGGCTCGGGTCACCTGGCGAAGACGTTGGCTCGGCGATGCGGCGGGGCTCGACATAAATCGCTTGATCGGTGGGCGTTTGAGGCCCGTTATAACGGCGCGCGTGCCGCGCGACGAGACGCGAATCGAGCCCGACGCTAGCACGCGGCGTGCCGCGCTCGCCCGATTCGTCTTGGCCGGTAGCCAGCAATGGGTTAGACAGTGCGGGTGGTCCGTTGTTAGTTGTCAAAGGCAGATTAGATCAAATCATCGAGTTGGCAGCAGGGCACAACGGACAACTGACTACTGGCAACGGACCTCTTTCTAATCGCTAACAGCTAGCCGCTAATCGCTTCTCCCATGCACGCCCTTCTTCCCATCCGCGCTTGGACGCCGCGTCGCATGTTACAGGCCGCATTTGGCACCAAGCCGTTCACGCTGACCGCCGACGAGTCGGCCGAACCGACGTCGCTGTGGGAAGCGCTCGGGCGCGTGCTGCTTTGGGTGGCGTTGCTCGTCGGTTTCGTCGTGGCCTGGAATCGAGTGCATGCCGGTCGGGCAACCGACTTTATTCGCTTTTGTGAAAACGGCCAGTACATTCTCGAGCACGGCACGCGCCATCCCGAGTCGACCTTGGGCCGCTACTGGCCGTCGAGCGACGTGCCGTGGATCGTGTTCGCCTATGTGCCGCTGGGACTAGGGATCACTGTCTGGTACTGGTTCAACGCTTGGACCTGGTTGGGCCTGTTGCGAACGATTCGCCGCGGACTGCTCATTGATCAGGTGAGCGACGCCGACCGGCGTTGCGCCACGTTGGCGGCGGCGCTTCTCACCGCGCCGCTGGCTGTCGATGGCTTGTGCCTGGGAAGCTTTCACCTGTTGATGGTCTGGCTGATGTTGGCCGGCCTGTTGCGAGCTAGCCGCGGCCAGGAGTTGTCGGGTGGGTTGCTGTTGGGCATGGCCGTCTGGCTCAAGCTGTTGCCGGCGCTGGGAGTCGGCTACTTGTTGCTCAAGCGGCGGTGGCGACCGGCGCTGGTGGCCGGGGCGACGGCCCTGTGCATTGACGTTGTCCTCTCGCTGGCGGCGTTTGGTCCGGCCGGGGCGTGGCGCGAACATGTCACCTGGTGGCACGACAGCGCTCGGGGGACGACGCTGCGGCAATTGACCGACGACAAATGCCTGGACGAAGACCGACTGACGAACCAGTCGATTGCCGTCACGATCCGTCGCCTTTTCTCGTCGTTCGGCACTTCGCCCCAAGCGCTGGCCGAATGGACCGCGCAGGTGGGGGCGACCCAGGTGGAATCGACGCGAAGCAACTCGCCCGTGTCGTGGGTCAAGCCCCGCCGGCAAGTGCAGGTGGCCGAGTTGTCGAACGACGCCAAGGTGGCGATCTTTCTGGCGATCAATCTAGCGCTGGCCGGCGCGATCGGCTGGACGTGCCGGCGCTCGGGTGCAAAGACAGCGCCGGCCGACTGGTCGACCGAGATTGCCCTGGTTTGCCTGGCCACGGTTTGGTTCTCGCCCGTGGTCTGGAGTTATCATCCGACGGCCGCCACGCCGGCCTTGGCGTTGATTGCGTGTCGGCGGACGAAGCATTCGCCGCTGACGTTCGCGCTGAGCGGCCTTTGGCTCGTCGGCATGGTGCTGATGGCGTGGCCCGCCGCACGTGTGGCCGGCGAGTTGATGTGGACGACGCTGATTGTTGGCGGGCTGATGTGGCGCACGCCCGTGGCGCTGTTTCCGGTTGAGGAGCGTGCGGAACGCCTGACGCCGGTGATGAGCTCGAGTTCTTCAAACTTGGTGGCTGGTTGACGCCCGGCGCTAAACCCTTCTCCCCCGGGGAGAAGGTGGCGGCGCTAGCCGACGGATGAGGGTCGCGCGTCAGTCGAGCGCGGTGTTCCAATGGTGAGGGGACCCTCATCCGGCCTTCGGCCACCTTCTCCCGGAGGGAGAAGGGTTGCTTCGCGACGTGTGCCGGTGGTAGTCGGTGTGCGAGTGCGGACCATGTATCTCAGTCAAAGCGCTTCGCGCGCAATCGCAGCGCGTTGCTGATCACACTCAGCGAACTCAGGCTCATCGCCACGCTGGCCCAGATGGGCGAAATCTCCCAACCCAGCCAAGGGTACAACGCCCCAGCCGCCACGGGGATGCTCAGCCCGTTGTAGATGAATGCCAGGAACAGATTCTGGCGAATGTTGGCCAGCGTTGCCGCGCTGAGTTGCCGCGCGCGGACGATCCCGCGCAAGTCACCGCGGACCAGTGTCACGTCGGCGCTCTCGATGGCCACGTCGGCCCCGGTTCCCATGGCAATGCCCACCTCGGCCGAGGCCAAGGCTGGCGCGTCGTTCACGCCGTCGCCGGCCATTGCCACGTGGCGTCCTTCACGTTGCAGGCGTTGCACGACGTCGGCCTTTTGCGCCGGCTGGACCTCGGCGATCACCTGGTCAATCGCCAGTTCGCGAGCGATATGCTCGGCCGGCCGGCGCTGGTCGCCCGTGAGCATGATGATCCGCAAGCCGTCGCGGTGCAGGGCCGCGATCGCCAGGGCTGTCGTCGGCTTGATCTGGTCCGCTAGTTTCAGGGTCGCGGCCAGTCGATTGTCGATGGCCAGATAAACCAGCGTCGTTGCCCGGTCGCCCGTCGCCGTCGGGTTGTCGACGCTGATCCCGTGCGCGTGCATCAGCGCAGGATTGCCGAGCGCCAATGAGCGTCCTGCTGCGACGCCCACCACTCCTTCTCCCGGCACGGCGCGGAAGTTGTCAACCTTGTCGAGCTTCAATTGCCGCTCAGACGCGGCGGCAAGCACCGCTCGGGCCAGCGGGTGCTCGCTCCCCTGCTCCAGGCTCGCCGCCAGCCGCAACGCATCATCGGCCGCCACGTCGCCGTGTGGCGTCAACTCCACCAACCGTGGTTTCCCCTCGGTCAGCGTGCCGGTCTTGTCGATCACCAACGTGTCGGCGCGGTGTAAAGTTTCCAGCGCCGCGGCGTTCTTGATCAGCACGCCCAGGTCGGCACCGCGACCGACGCCGACCATGATCGACATCGGCGTCGCCAGCCCGAGCGCGCAGGGACAGGCGATGATCAACACCGAAACCGCGTGGAGCAACCCCTGGGCCAGCGGCGACTCGTGCCCCCAGATGGCCCAGCCGGCGAACGACGCCAGGCTGATCAGCACCACGGCCGGAACGAAATAGCGAGCCACCAGGTCGACCTGGCGTTCGATCGGCGCTCGGGTGCGCTGCGCCTCGGTGACCATCTGGGCGATGTGAGCGAGCATGGTATCGCCACCGACGCGCTCGGCCCGGACCAGCAAGGTTCCTTCGCCATTGATCGTGCCGGCGATCAGCACGTCGCGCACTCCTTTTACGACGGGCATCGGTTCGCCAGTAATCATCGACTCGTCGACCGAGCTTTGCCCTTCGAGCACCGGTCCATCGACGGGAATCTTCTCGCCGGGGCGGACTCGCAACGTGTCGCCAGTGTGGACCTCGGCCAGTGGTACATCGCGCTCTTGGCCATCGCGCTCGACACGTCGCGCGGTTTTGGGGGCGAGGCCGAGTAGGCGTTTCACGGCCTGGCTAGTGCGGCCGCGGGCGCGTAGTTCGAGTATCTGGCCCAACAGGATCAACACGGTCACCACCACGGCCGTGTCGAAATAGGGCATCACGTCGCCGTGGGCACCGCGAAAGCCGGCCGGAAACAGTGCCGGCGCGACCACCGCGGCCACGCTGTACAAGTAGGCTGAGCCGACGCCCAGCGCGATCAGCGTGAACATGTTGGGGCTGCGATTGACGACCGAGCGCCAGGCCCGCTCGAAGAATGGCCAGCCACACCAGAGGACAATCGGCGTGGCCAGAGCAAGCTGGACCCAATTCAAGACACCAGCAAACGAGTGCAACGGCTGGCCTGGCAGCATGTCGCTCATGGCCACGGCGAACACAGGCAAGCCAAGCGCGAACCCGACGTAAAACCGCCGCGACATGTACCGCAGTTCGGGATTCTCGGCCGCGTCGAGCGTGACGGTGCGCGGCTCGAGCGCCATGCCGCACTTGGGACACGCGCCCGGCCGATTGCTAACCACCTCGGGATCCATCGGGCAGATGTACTCGACCCGTTCATTCGCCCCGACGGCGGGCGCAGCGGTTGTCACGTCCGAATGTTCCGCGCCGTGACAACAGGCATGCGGCTCGGCGCCGCCGCTTAGATAGCGAGTTGGGGTGGCCTGGAACTTTTGGGCACAACTCTTCGAGCAGAAGTAATAGGTCTGCCCGGCGTGATCGACCGTGGCGGCTGCCCGAGCCGGCTCGACGCGCATACCACAGACCGGGTCGACAGCGGGCATCGACCCGGCAGGAGTCACGGTTTCGAGGGGTTGAAAGGTCATCACGAAATTGTAGTCAGGCGGGCAAATCGGCCCTAGGTGGTAGGGGCCCGCACCGGCGGGGCGCGCGTGGTTACGGTTAGGCAAGCTGTGGCGGAGAATGCCGAGGAAATGCAGCTAGTATGCCCGACAGGTCGATGCCAGGAACGAAGCGAAATAGTGGGCAACGACCGATTCCGTCCTCGGTCGGAACAAACAGGCCGGCAGCCTGGGGCCAGAGTTCGATGACACACGTCCCAACACAATTCATCAGCTTGGCGTTGGCCGCGCTGGTCATGTTGGCCGAAGTGTGCGGCCACGGGGCGATTGTGGGTCAGGCGTGGGCGTCGTGCGCGGTTCAAGCCGCCGTGGTCGCATCGCCCACGGCGGAAGATCATGAGTTGGGGCGCGAAATCGGCGCCTCGCGCGGTAGCCATTCCCTGGAGGCGTCGCGCCCCGACGATCTACGCCGCGCGGCTCAGCGTTGGAACTTCCACGCCGTGCGTCCGTCCGTCCGGCTCTGCAGGACGATCGACCGCACGCCGCGTTTCGGGGGCGAAACGCCATTTAGCCACTGCTTGCTCGGCTCGGGATTGCTTCAGCAACTGGTCAGTTTGCAAATCTGACCGATGCGTTGCGCAGTTGTCGCCACGCCGATCGTGCGCCCCGCGGGGCGCGTTGTTGCTGAAACTTTCTTGATTGCGAGCCCTCGGTCATGCCCGCCCAAAGTTACCTTCGTTTGCGAGTCGTCGTCACGGCGTGCGTCGCGCTGTTTGGGCTGGTTGCGACCGCGCCGGTGGTGCATGGCGAAGGACTGGTGCGCGTGGCCGCGGCCCCAGTGGCCAACGACGATGTTGACGCCCTGGGGTCCGAGCAACAGCAGATTCAGTTGGCGCAGGTCTTGGGGCCCTTTGACAGCTCGCCGCGCTTGGGTGACTTGAACTGGTCGACGGCCGGGCGCGAAACGGAACCGGGGCGCGAAGAGTATCCGCACATCTTCTCGACCGACGTCTGGAATCCGCGGCGGTTCTTCTATACGAACCGCCCCAACATGTTGAACATGCCGGTCGACGACAAATTTGACGCGATGAAGCTCATCAACACCGACCGCCCTGACTTCACCGACGTGGCCACCGTGGTCGGGCGCGGCGTGACCCAGGTCGAGACCGGCTGGAGCTATCGGTATCACACCGACCCCGGCCAGACCTACGCGCGAAACACCGTGCCCGAGGCGCTCGTTCGTGTCGGTACCAGTGACCGTTTTGAACTGCGCATGAAGACCAACTTGGGCTACACCAGCACCCGCTACAGTGACCCGGGCACTGGGCAGTCGCAAAACGTGGAAGGTTTCGGCGACTTGAACCTGGGATTCAAATACATTCTGCACGACCAGGACGACTGGATTCCGTTGCAAACATTCGTCGGTCGCATGGACGTGCCGACCGGCAACAGCCCCTACTCGGCCCAGACCGTCCAGCCCGGCTTCTCGTACATCTACAACTGGCAGGTCCGCAAGTGGTGGTTCTTCCGTGGTAATACCGGCGTCGACTGGTTGACCACGCCGAATCCTGTGTTCGGGCTGCCGGGGCAAGGGATTGTCGACTATCAGCGCGGCTACAACGTGCTGGGCTCGCAGTCGGTGTCGTCGTACTTTCAGATTGCGCCGCGGCTGGGAATGTACGTCGAATGGTTCATGTTCATGCACCGTGGGCTGGCCGACAACCGGCCCGACCACTTCCACAACTACGGCTGGTACTACTACATCACGCCGAACTTCCAGTTGGACGCCCGTATCGGGTGGCGCGTGGGGGGCACGATCGACGAGTGGTTCACCGGCGCCGGCGTGTCGTGGCGCATGGGCCCGAACGGCATCGGCGGGAAGCGGAAAACGACGGAGCAATGAGGAAACGATGACGTGTGAACGATGAACGATAAAGGCAGCCTACTCCCTTCGTTTATCGTTTCGCGTTTATCATTGATTGTTTTTCCTGCCCCACTCCGCGATGCCGCCTTTGAACTCCGGCTTGAAGAAGTAATTCAGGTGGCCGGTGGGGGAAACAGCCCAAGCCAGCGAATCAGGAAACCCTCGTGGGGATACATCCCCGCAGCGACCTAAAGCGATCACGGCGATTCAGCCCTCACCGGGCGTGCGGGATCACGGCCAGGGCGAGCCAGAGGGCGGCCACGCCGACGGCGACGCTCAGCACGGCATAGGCGAGCGCCACGGCCACCTCGCCGCGCTGCAATAGAGTGACCGTGTCGACGCCGAAGGCCGAGAAGGTGGTGAAGCCGCCGAGCAAGCCGGTGAACAGGAATAGTCGTGTCTGCTCGGTGAACCAGTCCTGCTTGATGACCAAGCCGCTGAGGAACCCCGCCATCAGACAGCCGATTGTATTGACCGCGAAGGTGCTGATCGGGAAGCGCCAGTTGGGCCAGTGGTGCAGCACCAGGCCGCCAAATTTCATCCGCGCGATGGCGCCCAGGCCACCCCCGACGCCGACCAGCAAGATTTCTTTCATGGCTGCTCGCGATGCTGTTTTGAACATAAAACCATTAGCCCCCGGTCAATGACCGGGGGCCTTGTGCTCGCCAACCCTATCGAGCTTTCGGCCCTTGACAGTGTAACCGAAACGAAAAAAGCCCAGGAGGTGGAACCCCTGGGCTTGTGGATGTTGCGCAAAAGAGTTTGCAACGGCGTTTAGCCCCGTGCGCTGATGACCGTGCGCTTCTTCTTCTGATGAAAACGCTTGCCGGAACCGCCCGAGTGGTTCACCTGGCCACGGCTGGCCGATTGCGGGCGCTTGCCGAAGGCCGGCTTACCGTGTGGCCGCTTGCCGTGCTGCTGATGTGGCGTTCCCTGCGAGGCCGCCGGCGCTTGGCGCTGGGCCGCTTCGTGGTACGGATGGTCTTCGTTCACGCGGACTTGCTGCCGCATCAACTTTTCGATCGCCCGCAGCATGCTCCGCTCTTCGCCGTCGCAATAAGCGATGGCCACCCCTTCGGCCCCGGCGCGACCGGTTCGGCCAATGCGGTGGACGTAGGTTTCGGGCTCGTGCGGGATGTCAAAGTTGATCACGTGCGACACGCCATCGACGTCAATGCCGCGGGCCGCCAGATCGGTCGCCACCAGCACGCGAATCCGGTTGGTCTTGAAAGCCAGCAAGGCGCGCTGTCGGGCGTTCTGGCTCTTGTTGCCGTGGATCGCCTCGGCGCGCAGGTTGGCCCCGATTAGCTTGCGGACTACCCGATCAGCGCCGTTCTTGGTGCGAGTGAAAACGATCGCCCGAGTGACGCCTGGCTCTTTCAATTGCCGAATCAGCAAGTTCGTCTTGTCCGCCTTGGGGACGAAGCAGACCGATTGGTCGATCAGGTCGGTCGTCTTTTGCACCGATGCCACACGGACGTGAACTGGATCGCGCAGGATGGCCACAGCCAATTGCTCGATCGGTCCCGGCATGGTGGCCGAGAAAAGCAATGTCTGACGCTTGGTCGGCAGCAAGGCAATCAGCCGGCGCAGGTCGGGCAAGAAACCCATGTCGAACATTCGGTCGGCTTCATCCAGCACTAACACCTCGACGCCGCTCAGGTCGGCGTAGCCTTGATTCACCAAGTCGAGCAAGCGACCCGGCGTGGCGACGAGCACATCGAGCCCGTCGCGGAGGGCGCGGACTTGCGGCCCCTGTCCCACGCCGCCAAAGATCACCGCGTGGCGCAGGCCGGTGTGGCGACCATAGGTTTGAAAGCTCAGGCCGATTTGCGACGCCAACTCGCGAGTCGGCGACAAGACCAGCACACGGACCTTTTGCCGGCGCTCGGCCGGACGGTTCGATTGCAGCAGTCGGTGCAGAATCGGCAGGGCAAACGCGGCGGTCTTGCCGGTGCCTGTCTGGGCGCAGCCCAGCACGTCGCGACCTTCGGCAACGTGGGGAATGGCCTGGAGTTGAATGGGAGTGGGGTTGGTGTACCCTTCGGCTGTCACCGCGCGCAAAATCGCCGGTGCGAGCCCTAGCTCGGAAAACGTCATTCGGAATCCTAGTGGTAAAACCCAGGACCGAATGCGATGAACGCGACTTGCGTTCTCAGAGGGCCATTGGACCTGGCAGCAATCCAACGGCCAATAGCCAGAGGAAAGAACTCGTGGAAGTATACCACAGGCATGGCACTGGGGCCAGTCGAGGAAAAAGGCCCGGTTTTCGCGACAAATTGACGCCGTGCGCTGCTTGCGGCCAAAGCTTCGATTACGATTGGGCTCTGGTGTCGCGTGGATTCTCGGGGGCAAGACGCGTCATGAGTGATCAACTGTTGCAATTGGCTATGAAGCGGTTCGGGGCGCTGACCGAGGCCGAGGTGCGGATGTTCCGCGCTGTGGCCGAGGGGAAGTTTCCCGACTTCAGTTCTCCCCACGCGCCGGAGAACGATCCGGCCTTGGCCGAGCGCTGGCCCAAGGAACGCGTCGTCGCGGCCGATCGGATTGTCTGGCTGGCAACTGATCCCGACGCGACCCGCTTTGTCACGCACCGCGGTATCGGTCTGAAGGGCGTGCGCATCGACGGGCGCATCGATCTGCAAGCCGCCAACATTGTCTTTGCTCTGTACTTCGATCGCTGCGCGCTGCCGGCGGGGGTCAATCTGTTGGGGGCCGAGATTCACGCGCTGAACCTTTCCGGGAGCCACGTCGGTCGTATTACCGCCGATGGCGCCAAGATCGAAGCCTCGGTCATTCTGCGGGCCGGTTGCAAAGTGAACGGTCGCGTGCGGCTGATCGGCGCGCGGATCGGCGGCAACGTCGATTGCGAAGGAGGAACCTTCGTCGGCGGCGAAGGCGAGGCCCTGGCGCTGGACAGCGCCAAGATCGAAGGGAGCGTGCTATTGAACCAGCGGTTCCTGGCTGAAGGAAACGTACGATTGCTCGGCGCGGAGATCGGCGGCAATCTAAGCTGCGAAGCCGGCCAGTTCGTCAACCCCGGCAAGAACGCGCTGACCGCCGACCGTATGAAGGTCGAAGGAAACGTCTTTCTTAGCGATGGCTTCGCGCCGCAGGGGCGTGTGTCGCTGCCGTCGACGACGATTGCCGGCTTCTTCGTCTGGCGCAATGTCGCGCGCCCGCAGGACACGTCGCTCGACCTGCGCTCGGCGCATGTGGGGACGTTATGGTTCGGGCGCGAAAGCTGGCCCGCCACGGGAAAACTCTTTCTGTCAGGTTTGATCTACGAAGTCATCGACGATCAACAGACGTTTGGCGCCGAGACTTGGGTCGCCTGGCTCCGTTTGCAACCGCCGCGTCCCTTCCGCCCGCAGCCTTATGAACAGTTGGCCGCCGTGCTGCGCAAAGACGGGCAAGAAGGGGACGCCAAGCGCGTGCAATACGCCAAGGAAGTCGATCGGTCTCGGAATACGGATCTAGCCTGGTCCCAGTGGCCTTGGTATCGCATGTTCGGCCCGTTGATCGGCTATGGCTATCGGCCTTGGCGGGCGTTCTGGTTGAGCCTGGCGGTCGTGATCGTGGGGGCGATCTTGTTCGGCATGGGGCACTCCTACGGACTGCTCGCGCCGTCCAAGGCCGAAGGGTACATCGCCGGCGCCAACGGGAAGCCGGAATTGAACCCGAACTATCCGCAATTGGCGCCGTTCATGTATTCGCTCGACACGTTCACGCCGTTGATCAACTTGGACCAGGCCGAGTTCTGGCTGCCGGCGGCCAATCGCGGCGCACAATGGTCGCTGGGACCAATCGTGGTGACGACCGGCGGGTTGTTGCGCGTGTATATGTGGTTTCACATCATGGCGGGCTGGGTGTTGTCGTCGCTGCTGTTCGTTGGCTTGACGGGCTCGGTGCCGGGTGCCTAGCGCGGCCAAGATGGAGTCACCGCGCGCGTGCCCATAGGCCCAAGGGGCTCGCTCCCTCGGTTCATCTCGCGCAGCTACGGCGTTGGAACCCAGGGGATGAAACCCCTGGGCGTGTGCTCAGGGGCGCGCTCGCGCTTCCCTCGGCCATGCTCGCCGTTTGTCAATCTTTCGCCCCCCGGGTAGACTCCACCGTTGTTGCCCCAGGTTACGAAACAGTAATCACTGACGGCCGCTCGACGAACACCTTCCTGGGCGGGACCGCCTCATTCGTGGCATGACGAGCCGGCGAGCAATCTGACCGACGAACTGTACCGCAGACCGACTTTCGAGAAAGCCGAACATGACGTATCCCAAAGAGCCCGATCGCACGGTGCAAGACTTGGAAATCAAGGACGCGCACCTGATTTTCAATTCGGTCTGGGAGACGCTCGAAGAAGAAGTCGGCCACGAGAGTCTGCGGTTCCCCAAGGAAATCATTCTGCTCGGCGGCGCCCCTGGCTCGGGCAAGGGGACGAACACCCGGTTCATCATGCAGGCCCGCGGACTGACCGATCAGGTGATCGTGATTAGCGATCTGCTCGACACGCCCGAGGCTCAACGTATTAAAGACGCTGGCGGCATGGTCGGTGATAAGGAAGTCGTCGGCATCTTGCTGCGCCGGCTGTTGCAGCCGCGTTATCGGGACGGGGTGCTGTTGGATGGTTTTCCGCGCACCCGAGTGCAGGTCGAATGCTTGAAACTGCTGGTCGACAAGATCGACCAGTTGCACAACGAATACGAGAGCACGCCGCTGGCCATTCACTTCCGCCGGCCGACGATCCACGCCATGGTGTTGTTCGTTTACGAGTCGACGAGCATCCAGCGCCAACTCAGCCGCGGCGCCCAGATTGCCGCGCACAACAAAGAGGTCCAAGAGACCGGCGTCGGCCATTTGATCGAGTTGCGGACCACCGACCTCAGCGAGGAAGCAGCGCGACGCCGTTACCGGGTGTTCAAGGAACAGACCTGGGACGCGCTGCAGTCGTTGAAGGACTTATACCATTACCACTTTGTCAACGCCGAAGGCTCAATCGACGATGTCGAAGCGAACATCCTCAAGGAATTGCAGTATCAAAGCTCGCTGGAACTCGAAGCCCGGACTTACGACCGGCTGACGCCGATCCCGCTGGCCGATGAGATCAGCCTGCACGCGCGGCAAGAATTGGTCCGCCGGCTCGACAGCTATGAACTCGAACATACCGAGCTGTTCATTCGCGTGGTCGATCTGATCAAGAGCAAGTTCATGCCGATCATCGCCCGGCACGCCATCTCGGGCCGGGCGATCATCAATTCCGAGGATCACATCTTCGGCGACCCGCTGGCCTTGTCGATGTTGATCGACATCTTCTCCGAGCGCGGCTTTCACGCCGTGGTCGACAAGCACATTCAAGAGATTCCCGAGCGCGTCGACCTGGAGACCGGGCAGATTCAAGTCCGCACCAAGGCGGTCTACCGCAGCCAGATTTCCTTCCGCGGGTCGGAAATCAGAAGAGGCTAGAGGTTCGTGGTGCGCGTCCGGCTGGCGCGAGTTGACGTGGCGAGCGGACCCTCATCCGGCCTTCGGCCCAATACTGTTCGGCACAAAACGTGCTTGAAGCGGGCACATACTCTCTTGATATGGTAATCCGAATGGGGAGTTGTGAACGCAAGTGATCGGGGAGGTTTGGCGAAGTGAATCAAAGGGCTAACAGCGATTGCCTTTTCTTACCCAGTCTTTTCACGCGCTGTTCGTACTGCCTGGACAAAAATCGTGCCGAACAGTATTGCCTTCGGCCACCTTCTCCCGGGGGGAGAAGGGTTTGTGCCGGCTCGGTGGCGATGGATCAATTGCACGCCAGCTCATACTAATCGCTAGCCGCTAATTGCTAATCGCTTCTACCCGCCACTCACGCCACATGCCGTAGCGCGACGATCGGATCCATCGAGGCGGCGCGGCGGGCTGGGTAGAGCCCGAACATCACGCCGATCAGCACCGCGATCCCAAACGCCACCGGGATCGACCACATCACGATCGTCGGCTCGATGGTCTGGACAATCTCCGGCGCATTGGCCAGCATGCGCGGAAACAGGTTCGCCACCAGATATCGCAGGCCGATCACCACGGGCGTGCAACTGAGCCCGGCCAGCACTCCGGTCAGTCCGCCGGCCGCCGACAGGAGCATGGTCTCGGCCAGAAACTGCCCGACGATGTCGCGCTTCTTGGCCCCCAACGCGCGGCGGATGCCGATCTCGCGGGTCCGCTCGGTGACCGTGGCCAGCATGATGTTCATGATGCCGATGCCGCCGACCACCAGCGAGATGGCCGCGATCAGCCCCATCAGCACCATGAACATCAACCGCGTCCGCTCGGCTTGTTCAAGCAATTCCAGCGGCACGACCACGGCAAAGTCGCTCGATCGATGGTGATGCGACAGCAACTCGCGCACCGCCTGGGCCGTCGGCAGCACGTCTTCGACCGTGCGGAGTCGGAGCGTCACCTGGCTGAGCTCGACGATCTCGGACACGCGCGAGCCGGATCGGTAAGTGGTGACCATGTCGCCGATCCGCTGCCAGAGCGTGCTGACCGGAATGTAAACGTCGGAGGAAAAGTCCTGTGAATCGAGCGAGCCGCCGATGCCGGCCGTGGCGTTGCGATGTTCGAGCACGCCGACGACCGAGTAATAGTCCTGGTCGACGTGGATCGAGCGCCCCAGCGGGTCTTCGTAGGGGAACAGCTTTTCGGCAGTCTCGGCCGCCAGCACACAGACCGTCGCGCGGCGCTGCACGTCGGCGTCGCTCAGGAATCGGCCGCGGCTGACTTCCAGGTGATTCAACTCGGCATATTCGGCCGAGCAACCGACCAGCCGACCGTCGAGTTCGTGATCGCTGTAGCTGAATCGCCGCCGCAGCTCGCGAATGGGAATCCCTTGGCGAACGCTGGGAATCGTTTCGGTCATCCGCTCGAAGTCGCGCCGCGTGATACCGTAAGGCACAACGGTTAAGTTGCCTGAGGACTTGTCACTGGTCGGCTGCAACGAGCGAACGATGATGTTCTCGGCCCCCAGCCCGGCGATTTGTTCTTGGGCTTTCAGGCTGATCCCTTCACCAATCGCCAACAGCCAGATGACGCTCGCCACGCCGATAAAGATTCCCAGCACGGTCAGCAGCGAGCGCATCGGATGGAGCGCCAGGTGCTTGAAGCCTAGATACCAGGTGCGGGGGCGAAACAGTAAATGCATGGCGGCGGCGCGTGGTTGGCAATACGTTGATCGAAAAGGCGCGTCGAGTTACACATTAGCCCCCGGTCAATGACCGGGGGCCTTGTGGCCACCAGGCGTGGCGAACTCGGCGCAACGGCGCAGGGGCCTATTCCCCCCGCGCCACTTCGACGACCGGCTTCTTGACGACGTGCTCGATCGGCTTTTGCGCCACGTGGGCGTCTTCGGCCGAACGCTGCGCGCGGCGATGGATCGCCATCTTCGGTTCTTGCGTGTCTTCGCCGTCGGGCAGTTGCACGCTTTCCAGGTATGGGTTCGGCGAGATCACCACCCGCTCGCCCAGCTTCAGGCCCGACTCGACGACCAATTGCGTGTCGTTGCTCGAGCTGATTTCCACTTCGCGAGCCGACAACCGGTGCGTGGTGTCGTCTTCGATCAAACAGAAGTGCCGGCCGCCACGTTCGACAATCGCCTGGATCGGCACCTGCATCGCCAGTTCGCGCTGCTCGACCAGAATGTTCACCTCGGCGGTCATGCCGGGGCGCAAATCCTCGGGCGGGTCGTGAATGTCGATGTCGGTCTGGTAGTTCTTGACGTTGCCGGTAAATACGCTGGTCGGCAGCGGATACTCGGCCACCTTGCGCACCGAGCCGGTCAGCACCACGCCCGGCAAGGCGTCGACGTGAATCGCCACGGTCTGCCCTGACTTGATCAGGTCGACGCGCGATTCATTCACCTTGGCGGTGACTTGCATCTTCTCATGATCGGGCAGCCGGACGATCGTCTGCCGCTCGCGGACCACGCGCCCTTCGGCGATCAACGGCTCGGTGGCGCGGCCCGTTTCATTGGCATAGACCACCTGGCCGGCGACCGGAGCGTTGATCGCGCACTTGGCGATTTGCGTTTCGATCTTGTTCAGCGAGCTCAGTTCGATCTGATGGCTATCCTTGGCGGCGCGCAGCCGGGCCTCGGCCGCCTGGATGTCGGCCTCGTAGCGCTTGACCGTCTTTTCCTTGGTGAAGTTGGTCACCACGTCGAGCTTGGTTTCGGCGACGTCGAGATCCTTCTGGGCCTTCTGCACCGCGAACCGATCGGCGTCAAGCTGAATGGTCGTGACATAGCCCTTGGTCGCCAGTCGTTCGCTGTACAGCAGATACTCCTCGGCGCGACGCAGATTCTCCTCGGCCACCAGCTTGGCGGCTTGCAGTTCTTCGACGCTCTGCTTGTAGGTGCCCGACTCGTATTCTTGCAATGTCAGGATGGCGGTCTCGACCGCGGTGGCGGCCTGGATCATCAGGGCTTCGCTGTTCTTGACGATGATCTGTTGCTGGATCAATTCGGTTTGCAGCGCCGAATCGTCCAGCCGGACCAGAAAGTCGCCCGGCTCGACGCGCGTCCCCTCGGGAACGATTTCGAGAATCGTGGTCCCCACCGACGTGCGCGAGCGAACCTCGCTGCGGACTTCGACGTTGCTCGAGCTGTCGATGTCGCCCCGCTCGACCACTTCGTTGAGGAACGGCCCTTCAACGACTTCGGCCGTCATGGGGGGCGTCTCGGGGAGCCCGTCGTCCGCCCGACCAGCGCGGAACCAGGCGCCGGTGGCGACACCCGCGATCAACAGCACCGATAGCACCAGCGCCGTCCACTTCTTCTTTCGCGGTTGGCGCACTGATTCCAGCTTGGGCTTCGTCGTCATGATTGGCCTTTCTCTGGCGGTCTGGAGGCAAGTTCGGCGGGCAGCTTCATTGCCACCCGAGGCGAGCGAGCCCCGATCCTCGGCTCAGCAATTGTCAGGACAGTCCGAGCCGATGGACGGCAAACCGTCGGATACAGCAAGAGGACCAAAGCACTTAATGGGGGTTAACAACAGGCAGGGAAACCGGCCCTTGAGGGTGGCGGTTTCTTAACGGCGGGTGCGGCCTTACGGGTTCGTTACCTTGGGGGCCGCGCCGGCAGTATAACCCAACACAAGGTATGGGATAAACAACAATTGATGGTTACATCCCCCGCTTGGGGTGGTTTGCGGTAGATACAAGGCGTTTTCGACCATCCTTATCTTTCTCAGTCTTGTCAGCCGGCGCAGGTTTCGGACCCGGCAGCTCGGGGCGCGGCCTCGGCTGGTCGCCTGGCAGGGGTGGCGGCGGGACTGGCTTCTTGGGTAATTCTTCGACGGCAGGTGCCTTAGGGGGGAGCTCCTCCGCGTCGGCTGGCTTGGTCTTGGGCAACTCCTCGGGGACCAGGTGCTTGTAGTCCGGCCAGCTCAAGTGCCCGCTCGGCGCGTCGGAGAAGTCGGCGTCCATGCCACGGGTGGCGTCGATCTTGCCCGGGTCGATCCATTCCCCTTGCGCGTCAAGTCGTAAGGTTCCCAGTTCAAAGTCCAAGCTCATTCGCAGTGATTCATAGTTGACCCACACGCTCAGGAAGTCGTTCTGCGCATTCAGCAAGTCGCTGAGCGCCGACACCAAGTCGCGCGCCGTGGTGGGCGAAATGGTCGATACGCCGGCCGCGGCCGCGGCGCGCGGCGGCTCGCGCAAGCGTTCGCGCGCCAGGTCGACCGTCTTGACGGCCGTGATCACGGCCGCGCGGCGCAGCTCGAAGTTCAACGCGTTGAGCCGCAGGATACGCAACGTGGCCCGCAACCCTTGGCTGACCCGATCCTCGAACAACATGTACGCGCGCCGCGCCCGTTGATAGTCGACGATCGCTTCGCGGAAGTCGTTCCGCTCGAGGTAACGGGTCAGCGGAGCGTCGAACGTCACCCCCACTTGCAACCGGCCGGTCGAGTCGCGGAAGTTGAACGGCACATCGTTGATGCTGCGCAGGTCGCCGGCGAAGCTCACGTTCAGGCCGCTGCGCAGCGCGTTGGCCGTAAACTCGATTTGTCGCCAGTTATCCACCAGCGCCGAGCGGGCGTTCATCCAGTCGCGGCGGTTTTGCCGCGCGATGTCCAACGCTTCGAGGTCGGTCAGCTCGACCGGAATCAGCGTCACCGTTTCGAGCCGAGACGCCGCCTGGGCCAGGGACAGTTCCAGCAGTTGGCTCGACAGATTGGTTATCAGTTCGACCATCGCCACGGCGGTCTCGGGCAGCGGCTGCTGCGCGAGCTGTTCGCGCATCAGCTTCAGCTTGGTCCACGAATCGGCCAGGCCGGTGTCGAGCTGCGCCACGTTCTTCTCGATTCGCTCGAGGCGTTCATCCAACTGGTCGGGCTGGTAAGGGCGAATGTCGACCATCCCTTGCAAGATTTCGGGACGCTTGCTCAGCCCGAGCAGTTGTGCCCGTCGGGGTTCGCGCGCCGCCAGCGCCTTGGCCAGATCGTCCTTCGCGGTGGACAGCTCTGACTCGGAGATGTCGTGAAACGCTAGCGTCCGATCCAAAATGTCGGCCATCCGTTCCAGGTTCGGTTCAGCGCGCTCCATGCGGGCCTCGTCGAGCAAGTCTTCCAGCCGATCTTGCAAGTCGTTGATCGAGTCGTCGATCAGCATGAACGGATCGAGGAAATTGTCCTTGATCCGCACCTCCAAGTGCGGCGGCAAGCCGAGCTGAATCTTGAAGGCGTCAAGTCGCGTCTGGTAAGACGCGATGTTGTTGATCAGGGTGGTTTGGCCGGTGTAGAGCGCTTGGCGCGACTGCTCGACTTGCAGCGGATTGGGAATGCGTCCCGCGTCGAACATCTCTTGCAACTGAGCCAGGCTGTCGCGCAGGCCGGTGATGTTGAACCGCTGGTTGCGGATTTGCTGCTGCACTTGGAGCAAGCCCAGGTAGCCGCCCACCGTGCCGGTGCCGGTCAGGTTCGTGACGCCCACCCCCGCCGACCCCACGCCGGTCAGACCGGGGTTTCGGTTGGGACTGTCTCCCGTCGCGCGGCCGGTGACGACCGAGTTGTAGAACCCTTGCCGGTACTGGTCCAACTGGCGCACGTTGCACAGCAGCGTGCGCTCGGCTTGAGTCAACGATTCGAGCACGCGCACACGGGTGCCAAATCGCAACAGCGGCTGGATGATATTGAAGTTCAGCAGCGTGAAGGCCGTCTCGCTTTCGGCGCCCGAGTATTGCCAGACGAACGAGTTGGCCAGCCCGACGACAATGCTGGTGCCGATGGCCGTCGTCTTTTTCACCTGGGCGAGCGTGTTGTTGCTCAGCGCGCTTTGCGAGGCGCCTGGTCCGCCCGGTCGGTCGGCGCCGTCGGCCGTGAACGACGAGGTGGTTGTGGCAAAGTATTGGGTCATGAACTGGAATCGCTGCCCAGTCACGTCGAGCGCGTTGAGATACAGTTCTTCCACCTCGAATTGGTAATCGCGCGAGTTGGTCAGCGCCACCTGCACCGCGGTGGCGCGGTCCATCACCACGCGACCTTCCTCGTCATAGGGCAAAAAGTTCCGCCACTGCCCGTTGTCGACGAACGGCACATCGCCGTTGCGATGCCAGTGCGGATAGCCGCGCATGCCAGCCACGCGATGCATGTACCGGTGCGAAGTCGGGTCGTCCGGCGGCATCGGCGGCCGGTCATAGCTGGTCGTGTCCGACAACCGGGACGAGGGATCGCGATAGACGTTCTGCGGCGGCAGGTTCCACTTGGGACCGGCGGCCCGCTCGCTGACGATGTTCCACGTGTCGCGGTCAGCACGCACTCGGTAGCCGGCTCGCGTACAACCCAAGGAAAGCGCCGCCATCAGGCCGAACGCCACCCAGCGCAGCCACGCACTTGCGCAGCAGCGAACCCGGGGGGATGCCAGCAACTGAGACGACGTTCGAACCAACAGCGTGTGCTCGCGGGGGGAACGATGCACCTGGCGGCGCTGCATTCATCAGCCACCGCCGATAGAACTGTGGCTCTTGATCGGCCCACGATCTGGCAGACTTTAACGATCAGGTAATCCTTGCGGGCATTTCGCGGCTCCGGCAATAATCGCCGCTAGCATCGTCCCGGCGAGGGCAAACTAGGTCGGCTAGAGGGTATTCTGGTGGCGGTTATGCGCCAGCCACTCGCCCCCCGTTTGAACCGTCGACAAGTCGCCAGCCACGGGCGTACCACCGTTAATTGATGCGCGATTCGAGCGAGAGTTGCCCAATGTCCAACCCACACGCCAAGCCAGTCGGCATAGTCGGCCTGGGGCTTATGGGCGCGGCCCTCGCCGAGCGATTGCTCGCCGCGGGGTACGACGTGCGCGGCTACGATCGCGATGCCGTGCGCGTCGCCGAGTTCGTCCAGCGCGGCGGTGTCGCTTCGCCGAGCGCCGCGCTCTTGGCCGCCGAGTGCGAGCCCATTCTGTTGAGCTTGCCTGACGAATCGATCGTCCGCGCGGTGCTCGGCGAACTCGGCAGTAGCCTCGCCCCTGGTGCGACGATCGTCGACACGTCGACCGGTGACCCGCGCGCTGCCGAGGCGCTTGGCGCGGAGCTAGCCGCGCGTGGCATTCAGTATCTCGACGCGACCATCTCGGGGAGCAGCGCTCAGTTGCGCAGCGGAGACGTCTTGATGATGGTCGGCGGAGCGGCCGACGCCTTTCGCGAAGTGCAACCGCTATTGGACGCCATCGTGCGCCAGGTCATGCACACTGGCCCTTGTGGCAGCGGCGCAAAGCTGAAGCTGGTCACCAATCTGGTCCTGGGGTTGAATCGCGCCGCGCTGGCCGAGGGGTTGGCCTTTGCCGGCGCGCTGGGGCTCGACTTGCATCGGGCTCTCGAAGTGTTGCAGGCCAGCATGGCTTACTCACGGATCATGGACACCAAGGGACAGAAGATGATCGATCGGGACTTCACGCCCCAGGCCCGGCTGTCGCAACATCTGAAAGATGTGCGACTGATGCTCGCCGCAGCCCAGGATTTGCCGGCACGGCTCCCCTTGTCGCAACTTCACGCTCAATTATTGGCCGAAGCCGAAGCGGCCGGGCTGGGCTCGCTGGACAACAGCGCGATCATCGAGGTCTTCTCGCGCAAGGCGGACTCGCATGACAACTGATTCGATGGTGAATACGCCAGCCGGGCTATCATCGGCCGCGCGCCGCGCGGTGCTGTGTCTGGTCTTCCTCGGGCTGGTCTTCGCGGGTTTTCAACTGGGCATCATGCCGCTGGCGGCGCTGTCGATGTCGCGCGATCTGCTAGGTGATTCATACACCGCTGCGGTGGGTGGCGAATGGTTCGCGCGGCATACCGCGGGCATGATGTTCGGCGCTGCCGTCGGCGGCATTTTCCTGGGGGCGCTGGGAGATCGCATTGGCCGCGCTCGCGCGATGGGGGCGAGCATCCTGATCTATTCCTTGTGCGGCGCGGCCGGTACGTGGGCCGCCAGCCAGGAGCAAATGCTCGCGCTCCGCATCCTGGCCGGGCTGGGAGTCGGCGGCGCGTGGCCCAACGGCGTGGCCTTGGCCGGCGAGTGTTGGGCCCGCGCCTCGCGGCCGACGGTCGCCGGCGTGGCCGGCACCGGGATCAACGTCGGCATCTTCCTGGTCTCGCAACTGGGGCGCACGTATCAAGTGACGCCCGAGTCGTGGCGCTGGCTAATGGCGATTGGCGGCGCGCCGGCGTTGCTTGGCTTGGTCTTCTTGTTGCTCGCGCCGGAATCGCCCGAGTGGTTGGCCGGCCGCGCGGCCAATGCCTCGACCGCGGCCAGTCGTCGGCGCGAATTGTTCACGCCGCCGCTGCTGCAGCGAACGCTGGTCGGCATTGCGCTCGGTGCCATTCCGTTGATCGGCGCGTGGGCCGCCAGCAAGTGGATGATTCCCTGGGCCGATGAAGTCGGCGCGGCGCAACCTGGCTATAAAGCGACTACGCAAGGTTATTGGGCCGTCGGGGCGATCCTGGGCAGCTTCTTCGGCAGCCACCTGGCTAACCTGCTCGGCCGGCGCGTGACGTACTTTCTAATCAGCCTGGGCTCGGTCAGCCTGACGTGCGGCATCTTTCTGTTTTCGGCTCCGCTCAGGCCCGAGTTCTTGCCGCTGGTCTTCTGCCAGGCGGCCGTCACGACGCTGTTCTTTGGTTGGCTGCCGCTGTATTTGCCCGAACTGTTCCCGACGCACGTGCGCGCCTCGGGCATTGGCATCGCGTATAACTTCGGACGCTTCGCATCGGCGGCCGGCGTATTGTTCGCGGGCATCCTGCTCGCCTGGTCCGGCGGCAACTACGTCACGGTCGGCGCGACCACGGGCATGATCTACGCCCTGGGGATGATCGTCGTGTTCTGGGCGCCGGACACGGGGAAGAATGCTTGATATCGCCGGACCCCCGCTGCCGCTAGAGTTCGTCGGGTGCGCCAGGTAAGATAGCGGCTCTGCTTTTGTCCCTCCCACCTGCCACGAGGACTCAACATGCTCGCCACGTTTCGCACCGCTTGTCTGGCTTTGACGTTTGCCGCCGTTACGACCTTGGCCCAAGCCGCCGAGTCGTACAGCGTCGACCCGGTTCACTCGTCGATCTCGTTCATGATTTCGCACGCCGGGATCAGCACCATCCACGGCCGGTTCAACGACTACTCGGGCACGTTCGTCATCGACTCGGCCGACCCGGCCAAGTCGTCGTTCAACCTGACGATCAAGGTCGACAGCATCGACACCGCCAACCAGAAGCGCGATGAGCACCTGCGGGCGTACGATTACTTTGACACCAAGCAGTTCCCGAACATCACCTTCCAAAGCACCAAGGTCAAAGGGATCGACGGCGGGTACGAAGTGACGGGGAACCTGACGATGCACGGTGTCACCAAACCGATCACCATGCAGTTGAAGGGTGGCCTGAAGCCGGTCGAGTTCCCCAAGGGGAAATCGCGCGTCGGTATCCTTTGCAGCACGTCGGTCAAGCGGAGCGAGTTCGGCGTGACCGCCGCCCCCACGATGTTGGGCGAGGAAGTCCAAATCGAGATCGGTCTGCAAGCGGTCAAGGAGTAAGACCGCAGGCCGCGGGAGCGCGGCCGTGTCGATAATGGTTATAGCGACGGATCGAACCGATCGAGTGAACTACCCTTGGCTGCCACGGTCAACATTGCCGCCTACAAGTTCGTGCCGCTGACGAACCTGAAGTCGTTGCGCGAGCGGCTGCTCGCGCTTTGCAAGCAGTGGGAGCTCAAGGGGACGATCCTGCTCAGCACCGAGGGGATCAATCTATTCGTGGCCGGCGAGCAGTCGAACGCCGATCGACTGCTCGCCGAGCTGCGTAGTATTCCCGGGCTGGCGGAGTTGCAACCCAAGGTCAGCGCCAGCGCTCGGCAACCGTTCACGCGGATGCTGGTGCGGATCAAGAAAGAGATCATCGCCTTCGGCGTTGACGGCATCGCCCCCGAGCGGCACACGTCGCCCAAGCTCGCCCCGCACGAACTGAAGCGCTGGCTCGATGAGGGACGCCCGGTCACGTTGCTTGACACGCGCAACGACTACGAGGTCAAGCTCGGCACCTTCCGCGGCGCGCTGTCGCTCGGGATCGATCACTTCCGCGACTTCCCCACGGCCAGTGCGCAATTGCCGGCCGAGCTCAAGCAGCAGCCGGTGGTGATGTTTTGCACCGGGGGCATTCGCTGCGAAAAGGCTGGCCCGTTCCTCGAGCGCGAAGGTTTCCAGCAAATCTTCCAACTCGATGGCGGCATTCTGAAATACTTCGAGGAGTGTGGCGGCGCGCACTATGACGGTGAGTGTTTCGTCTTTGACCAGCGCGTCGGACTGGACCCAGGCCTGAAAGAAACGTCGAGCGATCAGTGCTACGTCTGTCTGACGCCGCTATCGACCGCCGATCAAGGCGACGCGCGGTTCGTCAAAGGGGTGTCGTGCCCTTACTGCCACGAAACGAGCGACGAGCAGCGCGAGCGCACCCTGCGTGCTCGGCAGCAGGCGCTCCGGGTCGCGACCACTCCCCTGCCCGGCAGTCGGCCTTATGACAACTATCGGCCGATCAAGGTGCCCGCCTCGTGCGATGGCCGACCGCTGCTCGAGCTGCTATGCGAAGTGTTCAGCTTCGTGCCCCGCGAGCAATGGCAATCGATCTGCGCCGCCGGGCAACTGTGCGACAACGACAAGCGGCCGATCGCGGCCGACCACATCGTTCGCGCCGGCGAGCGTTACCTGCACGTCCAGCCGGCGACGATCGAGCCCGACGTCAGCATCGACATTCAGATTGTGTACGAGGACGAAGCGCTGATCGTCGTTCACAAGCCCGCCCCGCTGCCGTTGCATCCTTGCGGTCGGTTCAACCGGAACACGCTGCAATCGTTCTTGCAAACCGTCTACGAACCACAGAAGCCACGCCCAGCACATCGACTCGACGCCAACACCAGCGGCCTGGTCGTGTTCACGCGGACGCGGCACTTTGCCAGCCTGGTCCAGCCGCAGTTTGAATACGGCGAAGTTGAAAAGACGTACCTGGCCCGGGTGCAAGGACACCCGCCCGAGGATCAATTCGCCTGCGACGCGCCGATCAGCGCCGAGGCGCTCGAAACCGGCCTGCGCGCGGTTGACGAAGCGGCGGGCCTGCCGGCGCGAACCGAGTTCCGGGTGTTAAAGCGCCTGGCCGACGGCACGACGTTGCTCGAGGTGCGCCCGCTGACTGGCCGCACGAACCAGATTCGCGTTCACCTGTGGCAGTTGGGTTGGCCGATCGTCGGCGACCAGTCGTACCTGGCCAACCGGCAACATGGCGAAACCCAGACCGGCGGCGTGGACGATCCGCCGTTGTGTCTGTTCGCTAAGAGCATCACGTTCGTCCATCCGATCTCGGGCGAGCGTACGACGTTCTCGGCTGAAGCGCCAGCCTGGGCGGCGGACGCATTGTAGGGTGCATTCCATGCACCTTATTGGTGGCGTCTACTATTTGAGGTAATCGAAATCGGATGGCACGGCCGCTCGTCGGCCGTGTTGCGTAGCAACAAGAAGAATGTGCGACGTCGCCCGTTCTTCTTGTCGCTGCGCGACCCAGCCGGCTAGCGGCTGGGCCACCCTTGGATAAAGCTTGGTTGGCTGAAGGAATCAAACCCACTCGCATGGCGATCTTGCATTTCGATTCATTGCCGCCGCGGACCAGCAAGGGAGAGCTCCTGAAGCTGATCTGCGACCAGTCAGGGCTAAGCGGCGGCAAGGTCGGCCGTCTCGACGTGCAGGGCAATCGCGCCACAGCCGAGATTCCCGACGATTGGGCGGGGCGCTTGGTTCAATCGCTCGATGGCGCATCGCTGAACGATCGGCGCATTCGGGTTCGCGCCGAATCGAAGTCCGCGCCCGTTGACGCCGGCGACCACTTCCAGCGTTTGTCGCGCCTATTGCAAATGGAAAGCCGCGAGGAGCTGCGCCGCGCGGGCGAACAGCGTCGCCGGCTGTCCCCCTCGGCGGCCGAGCGATCGGGCACGGCCCTGGTCGATCTGGTCGTGACGGACGTCGATACCGGTCTCGGCGGCAGGTTCATTCTGAGCTTCGTTAAGCGCAACCGGACGCTGGGCTTGCCCTGGCATCGGTTGAACTCCGGCGCGCCCGTGATCGTTTCGCGCGCCGGCGAGGCAGGCGAGTTCGAATCGCGCGGGGTGGTCGTCGAGCGCGGCGATCGCGAGCTGCGAGTGGTGATCGACCGCGAACCCGAGGACACCGACGAAGGGGCGTGGCGGGTCGATTTGTCGAGCGATGAAATCGCCAGCGACCGCCAGCAGCAAGCATTATCCCGGGCTGCCGGCGCCAAGGGGGATCGGCTTACCGAACTGCGGCGTGTCCTCTTGGGCGAGCGCGAACCGCGCGAAAAGAAATCGGCTGACCAGCCGATCGAATGGGAGCTGGCCTTGAATCCGGCCCAGCAAGACGCCGTCCGCTTCGCGCTGGCGGCCGAGGACGTGGCGCTGATCCACGGGCCGCCGGGGACCGGCAAGACGACGACCGTGATCGAGTTGATTCGCCAGGCGGTTCGCCGCGGCGAGAAGGTGCTGGCCTGCGCACCAAGCAATCTGGCTGTCGATAACATGATGGAACGGCTCGTCGCGCTCGGCGAATCGGCGGTGCGTCTTGGTCATCCGGCCCGAGTGCTCGACACGCTTCGGCAGCACACGCTCGACTACCTGGTCGACGAACATCACGACGTGCGACTGGCTCGCAAGCTGGTCAAAGAAGCCCTCGCCCTGTTCCGCAAGGCCAGTCGCTACACGCGGGCCAAGCCCGAGCCCGGCGCGCGACAGGAGTTGCGCCAGGACGCTCGCAGCCGGCTGGCCGACGCGCGGCGGTTGGAGTCGCAAGCGGCCGAAGACATTCTCAGCCGTGCGCGCGTCGTCTGTGCCACCACCACTGGGCTCGATAGCCAGGTGCTCGGGCAATTGAACTTTGACCTGGTGGTGATCGACGAAGCGTGTCAGAGCACCGAGCCCGGTTGCTGGCCGCCGATCTTGCGCGCCGGGCGCGTGGTGCTGGCCGGCGACCATTGCCAGTTGCCGCCGACGGTCATCTCGCCCGAGGCCGTAAACGGCGGGCTGAGCGTCAGTCTGTTCGAGCGGCTGGTCGGGCGGTATGGCACCCAAGTGACGCGGCGACTGGTCGAGCAGTACCGCATGCATCAATCGATCATGGCATTCTCGTCGCGCGAGTTCTACGACGATGAACTGGTCGCCGACGCCTCGGTGCGCGAACACCTGCTCACCGATCTGTCGGGCGTGGCGAGCGAGTCGCTAACGTCGTTGCCCGTCGAGTTTATCGACACTGCCGGCGCCGACTACGACGAGCAATTGGAACCCGACGGCGAAAGTCGCTGCAACCCACGCGAGGCCGCGTTGGTGGCGCACAAGGTGACGGCGATCGTCAACGCGGGCGTGCCGGCCGCCGACATTGCGGTCATCTCTCCCTACGCGGCCCAGGTCCGGTTGCTGCGCGAGCGGCTCGATCTGCCCGGCCTTGAGATCGACACCGTCGACGGGTTTCAGGGGCGCGAGAAAGAAGCGGTCGTCATCTCGCTAGTCCGTTCAAACACGGCGGGGGAGATCGGGTTCCTGGCCGACGTGCGGCGGATGAACGTGGCCATGACACGCGCCCGGCGTAAGCTGCTGATCGTGGGCGACAGCGCGACCTTGTCGCATGACCCATTTTACGCCCGGCTGTTAGAATACGTGGAACAGGTCGGCGGTTACCGCACGGTCTGGGAAGAGACGCTCTAGGGGGCAGCAACGCGTGGCGACGATCGAACAACCATCTGAAATGGCAGAACCGGCGACGAGCAAGCGTTGCTACGCATGCTTCAGGCCGCGCCATGAATGCTATTGCGACGCCGTGCCGCAAATCGACAATCGCACCCAGGTGCTCATTGTTCAACACGCGCGCGAGCGGTTTCATCCCTTCAACACGGCGCGGATGGTCCACCGAGCGCTGCGCAATTCGCAACTCTTGATCGGTCATCCAGGCGAACTGGCCGGCAGGCTGTCCTTGGCACCCCGCGCCGGTTTGCTGTATCCGGAGCCCGATTCGTTGACGCTCGATGCCGTGCCGCGCGACGCGCTGCCCGAGCAATTGGTGATCCTGGACGGGACCTGGCACCATGCCAAGACCTTGCTCCGCGATATCCCTGCGCTGCGGACGTTGCCGCGCTTCCAGCTCACGCCACAACAGCCCAGCCGGTTCCGCATCCGCCGCCAGCCCAACCCGCTGGCGCTGTCGACCGTCGAGGCCGCGGTGGCGGCGCTCACCGCTTGTGAGCCGGCGACCGTCGGGTTGGCTGAGTTGTTAAACGCTTTCAACGTGATGGTCGAGCGGCAATTGTCCCATCCCAAAGTCGAATGCCGCGAGCGGCACACCAAGCGCCGCCGGCCCGCGCTCGGCAATGTGCCCGCGGCCTTGCTGGGGAGCTTGGATCACGTGGTTGTCGCGTATGGCGAGTCGGCCCAGGGAGGGCGAGGCTGTGACCCCAACTCGCTAGCGCCGCTCTATTGGGTGGCCGAGCGGATTGGCAGCGGCGAGCGGCTTTGTTGCGCGCTCGCGCCGATGAGTCCCTTGTCCAATGCGTTTCTCGGACACCTGGCGCTACCGGCCGAGACCTTTGCCGGCGGGGCGACGCTCGGCGAGTTTGAAGATCGCTGGCGAGCGTTTGTGCGGCCCGATGACTTGCTGGTGGCGTTTAACCAGAGCACGCCACGACTACTGAGTCACGTCGGCCACGATCCCGGCCGCTGGCTGTTGCTCAAGAGCATCGACATGCAATCTCCCTGGCCGTTCGACGCGCTCGATGACGACACGCTGGCCGCCGCGCTGCCGGCCGGGGCGACGTGCCTGCCAGGACGCGCTGGTCGACGACTGGCGTGGACGATTGCCTATGTGAAGTACCTGAACCACTTGTAACAGCTTGGGGCCGGCATCTTCTAATCGCTCACGCCGTCCGTTTTCGCTTCCTCGCGGCCGGCTGCGGTTGCTTCTTCTTGGCCGCGGGGCCCCACTTGGCCGGTACGTTGTCCTTGTTCCACGCGTCCCAGGCGGCCTGCAACTCGCGGGCCTTATCGGGATTGGCCGATGCCACGTCGTGCTCTTCGCCAATGTCGTTGGCCAGGTTCACCAACATGCCCGACGTCATCTCGCGGTTCAGTCCGCCTCGCGTGGCGCCGTCGTTCGGCGCGCGCAGCAGCTTCCAATCGCCCTTGCGAATCGCCATCTGCTCGCCAAACCGCCAGTATAGGGCCGCGTGCGGCGCACCGGACTTCTCGCCCGCCAGGTACGGCAACAAGTCAACCCCGTCCAGCTTGTCGGCCGGCGTGGTCGTACTGCCGGCGGCGGCCAGCGCCGTGGGCAGGAAGTCGAGCTGGATCACCGGTTGATCGTAGGTCTTGCCTTGCGGCAGCCGGGCTTTCCACTGGACCAGGTACGGCACCCGCACGCCCCCTTCCCAAGTCGTCGCTTTGTTGCCACGCAGCGGCAGATTGATCGAGCCGTTGGCACCGCTTGGGCCACCGTTGTCGCTGACAAAAAAGATCAGTGTGTTCTCTTCGATGCCCGCGGTGCGCAGCTTGCCAAGTACCTGCCCCACCGCGTCGTCCATCGCCGACAACATGGCGCAATAGGTGCGCCGGCGCTGATCTTCGATCTTGGCGAAGCGTGCCAGGTACTTGTCGGTCGCTTCCATCGGCGTGTGAACCGCGTTGAAGGTCAGGTACAAGAAGAACGGCTCCTTCGCGTGCCGGTCGATATAGGCGACCGCCTCGCGCGCGAAGGCGTCGGTCAGGTACTCGGTCTCCTTCACCGGCTCGGTGCCACGATAGATGTTGTCTTTCCCCTTGGGCCTGTCGGGCAGGTACGTCAGCGCGCCGCCGAGGAAGCCGAAGTATTCTTGAAAGCCGCGCTGCGTGGGATGGAACTGCGGCGTGGCCCCCAGGTGCCACTTGCCGACCATGCCGGTCGCGTAACCCGCCGCGCGCAACCGGTCGGCCAGCGTGACCTGATTCAGATCGAGCCCTTTGACTTCTTCGCCCGGTTCCCCCGGCGGACCGGGGTTGAACTCGTGGCCAAAGCGTTGCTGATAACGCCCGGTCAACAGCCCGGCGCGGGTCGGGCTGCAATAGGGTCCGCTGACGTAACCGTTGGTGCAGCGAATGCCGCCGGCGGCCAGCGAGTCAATGTGCGGCGTCGGGCAGTCGGTGCAACCTTGCACCCCGAGGTCACGATTCCCCAAGTCGTCGGCCACGATGACTACAATGTTCGGCTTGCCCGAGGCATTGGCGGCCCAGGCGGTCGACGCCGCTGAACTCAACAGGCTGACCGCGAAGGCAACACCGACGAGCGAACCGACCAGGAATCGAAATTCACGACGCATAAGATCCCCGCGCATGGGAAGTTCGGAACGATGCCCAACAGCTAGCGGCCCGGCGAAAACGCCCTCGCCACGGAAAGAAAGACGCGCCGAACAGGGTGTTTATTTGGTGCAATGTCTGGCTTCAGACCATCCCGAGGGAAGCTACAATAGCCCCGTCCCTCGCCGATCGGCCAAAGTCTTGTGGATTCTCGTATCAATGTCGTTGAAAGCGGTCGCACTACTGTCGGTTTTGATGTTGCTTGTGCTCGCCTTCTCATCAGTCGGCGCCGAGCCCGCCGAGCCGGCTACCCAGTTAAAGCCCCATCCGCAAGCCGTGGCCAATTCACACGCGCCGGGCGAAGTCGACAAGCCTGAACTTGTGCCCTTCATTGTCGCCGATCCGGCGGCGCTGCCGGGCATTGTCGTTGACGAGACGGCTGCCACGCTGGTCGGCACCTGGCAATACTCGACCCATACGCCGCCGCACGTCGGGCTGGGCTATCTGCACGATCAGAAGGACGGCAAAGGTCAGAAGTCGGTCACCTTCACGCCCGACTTGCCGCGCGATGGCCGGTACGAGGTGCGGCTGGCCCACTGTTACAATGTCCGCCGGGCCACCAACACGCCCGTCACCATTCACCATGCCGACGGCGAGACAGTCGTTCGCATCAACCAGCAGGAAGTGCCCGAGCATGGCCGGCTGTTCCGCACGCTGGGGGTGTTCAGGTTTCGCGCGGGGCGCAACGGCTGGGTTCGCATCGGCACCGACGGCACCGAGGGTAAGTACGTGATCGCTGACGCGGTGCAATGGCTGGAACAGAAACCCTAGTGGGCGGGTGACGGTGCATGAGCAACGAAGGCAACTTCCCGATGGCCAATGTGCCGGTGTTCGGCTGCACGGTGTACGTCGCCCAAATCGCCGAGGGGCGTGTGCGCGCTCGAGTCGCGAATCTGGATGGCATCGAATGCACGGCGGCCAACGAGCGGATGGCGCTTGGCACGGTGGTCACCGAATTCAAAAATCGGGTCCGCGAACACACCGCCCGGCAGGAGCCGATTCCCTGGCTCGACCCCCCTGCCCCGCGCCTGCCCGACGAACAGCAACGCTTCGTGCCGGTGCATTTGTAGAAGAGGCGAGGTCTTTGTAGGGTGCCCTGTGGGCACCAAATCATCGCGCTGCGAGCCGAACAACTTGGCGCGATCGGGCACGGCCAAGAATTGAAAAAACGGTGCTCACAGAGCACCCTACCAGGCAGCAAAACGCCCAGACGGTTGACCTGCCCGGGCTGCCAAGGTAAATCGAAGCGGTTTGCACTGCCCTCCTTCAACTTTCTCGCCACCCACACCGCCCGCAGGTTCTCACTCGCATGCTCACCAAACGGCTTGGCAACACGTCGCTGGAACTCACTCGCATCGGCCTGGGTACTTGGGCCATTGGGGGTGGCAATTGGAAGTTCGGCTGGGGGCCGCAGGACGACGAGGAATCGATCCGCACGATTCACCGCGCCCTCGACGTGGGCATCAACTGGATCGACACCGCTCCGGCCTACGGGCTGGGGCATTGCGAAGAAGTGGTCGGCCGTGCCCTACGCGGCTTGAAGCAACGCCCGATCGTCGCCACCAAGTGCGGCCGCTGTTGGGACGAGCAGCGGCAGTTGTTCCCACGCCTGAAGCGGGCCAGTGTGATGGCCGAGGTCGAGGCCAGCTTGCGCCGGTTGGGGGTCGATGTGATCGACCTGTATCAGATGCACTGGCCGCAGCCCGACGAGGACATCGAAGAAGCTTGGGGCGTGGTGGCCGACCTGGTCCGCGCCGGCAAGATTCGTTACGGCGGCGTCAGCAACTTCAGCGTGGCCCAACTCAAGCGAATCCAGCAGCTTCACCCGATCGCGTCGTTGCAGCCGCCGTACAGCATGCTGGCCCGCGGCGTCGAGGCCGAGCTGTTGCCGTTTTGCGGAGCGAACCAGATTGGCGTCGTGGCCTATAGCCCGATGCAAAAGGGGCTGCTCACCGGCAAGATCACGCACGAGTGGATCGAACAACTCGCGGCCGAAGATCACCGCCGGAACGACGTGCAGTTTCACGAGCCGAAGCTGTCGGCCAACTTGGCGCTGGTCGAGGGCTTGCGCCAGATTGCCGCTCGGCACGGCCACACGGTGGCGCACGTGGCCCTCGCCTGGGTGCTGCGGCGCGGCGAAGTGACCGCGGCCATCGTCGGAGCCCGCCGCCCGGCGCAGATTGAAGAGACCGCAGCCGCCGGCGATTGGCAATTGAGCGGCGATGATTTGAGTGAGATCGATGGCTTGCTTGGCGTGCATGGGACGGCATTGGCGGCGGCGGGTTAAACTGACGGCGACACGAAGTATGTGGGGTGGCCCGGACAACTTGCTTGTCCGGGCGGCGGAGCCGCAAGAGGGTTTGGTTCGATTCTCCATTGTCCTCTTGTCGCTGCGCGACACCGACAACTAGTTGTCGGTGCTACCCACTGATTTCGGCGAGAGATAGACGAGATTGATGCTCGTACGCCCCCGGTCATTGACCGGGGGCTAATGTCCGCTGGCAAACTGCTAACGACTGATGAGTATGCGAATCATGGCGACGAATGCTGCTCGAACGATGATTGCCGCGCTGGTCGCGACGCTGGGCATGGTGTCGCTCGTCTCGGCGAACGCCGCTGCTCAAAGCACGCCGGCGCACGTGTTGATCGTCGTGGGGCCGAGCAAGCATCCGCCGGGCTCGCACGAGGTGCTGGCCAGCGCCAAGCTGGTGAAGCATTGCCTGGAACATGCCGACAATGTTCGCGGCATCACGGCCGAAGTCGTCACCACCTGGCCCACTGATTCACAGTTACTCGACCGCGTGGCTTCGGTCGTCTTTTCGGGCGATCGTTTCCCGGGCGAGGAAATGCCCGAGCGTGACCGGATCATGGCCGACTTGCCCCGGATGATGGACCGGTGCTGTGGGCTGGTTTGCTACCACTATGCGACCGGCCTGACTGCCAAGCACGTGAAGCCCGACGGCGATCATCCGCTGTTGCGTTGGATGGGGGGCTACTTTGCCACCGGCTGCCCGCACCACAAGTCGGTCGCCAAGGTGTTCAACTGCGCCATCGACCCCGGCACTGGGGATCATCCCGTGCTGCGCGGCTGGAAGTCGTTCAGCCTGCGCGACGAGCCTTACTACAACAATTACTTCGGGCCAAACGGTCCCATGCCGAACGTCACGGCGCTGGCGACGTCGATGCTGCCCCCCGAAGAGCCGAAGCGCGAGACGGTGGCCTGGGCCGTGTCGCGCGCCGACGGCGGGCGGGGCGTGGGAGTGGTCATGCCGCACTTCTATCGCAATTGGCACGACGACAATCTACGCACGCTGATCCTGAACGGCGTCGTCTGGTCGGCAAAGGTGGACGTGCCGAGCGACGGTGTGCGCGTGACGCTGCCCGATCTGGCTACGTTCGAGCCCGGGGCCGTCGAGCCGCAAGTAAAGAAAACGCCATAACGGCGCGTGACGCGGCGCAGTTATTCGTAGCTCGAGTCGCCGTCGTACGTCGATGGCGCCCACAGTTCAGGATTGGCCAACTCGGCATCCAGCGCCGGATCGACCGCGCGATAGTAGAAGGGCCAGCACGCCAGGCCGCGGCGATACGGCGCATGGCGTTCAAACGTCGCCACCTGTGGCAGCCCGGCCCCCAAATGTTCGAGCACGTCGTAGCGCTCGCGCCGGCAGCGCGCCAGCGCCGCTCGCAACAAGCCGGCCAGATGATCGACCTCGGGCTCGACGGTCTGGAAGTCGATCAGCCGCATGCGCCGCATCGCCTCGCCCGGGTCTTGCCGCTTAATCACGCACCAGGCCCGCAGCAATCCATCGCGAACCGCGGCGACGACCCACAAGTCGTGACGTCGAATCGGGCCGGTAAAGTGCCAGTTCAGCGCAGCGCTATCGCGGGCCGACAGCAAAATGTTCGGGTTCCGCGCGACCAGCTCTTGCCAGAACGGGTCGAACCGCGCGTCGAAGTGATCGAGCATTTCGATCGTCACGCCGCGTGGCGCTGACGGAATGCGGCTCAGGCGCAGCCGATCGACCAGTCCGATGGCCGCCGCGGCCGGATAGCTGAGCAGGTTCGCGCACGGCAAACGCAGCTTGTTCAGTCCTTTGATCGCCAGCCGGCGATGCGACGTGGCGTAATAGGGAAGCGTCTGAAAGTCGCCGCACGGAATACGATCGCTCAGTTGACTGATTAGCGGCGCGGCATTCGGCCCCACGGTCGTGTTGATGAACAGATCGACGTCGGCCTGGCCGAAGTATTCCCCCATCAAGGCCAGCGCGAACGCGCGATGATCGACGTCGACGGCCCAGCCGCGCCCGTTAGCGCACAGCAGTTCGCGCCCGCGGAATTGATACAACGACGGCACGTTGATCAATGTGCCAACAATGCGACCGTCGACGCTTTCCAGCACCCAGCCCACCGGCCAATGGTCCTTCACGCGCGGCCAGACCGGGTTCTTCAGCCACAGATCGCGCCAGTCGCTCTCTTGCAAGCTCCCCAGCGAGTTCTGCCACTCGACGCGCGAAATCTGATCGTACTCGTCCAGCGTGGCCAGACGAATGCGCGGCGATCGAGTGAGCGTGGCGGTGGACATGCTTAGGTGCGGTAGGTCAAAGGGAGGGATCGCAAGCCGCGCAGCCCCAAGTTGTCGCGCCACGACAAGGGTTCATCGGTCAGTTCCAGCACGGGGAACCGCCGCAGCAAGGTCTCGAACGAGATCACCGCTTCGATTCGCGCCAGCGGCGCGCCAAAGCAGAAGTGGGCCGCCCAACCAAAGGCCAGGTGCCGGTTGTCGGGGCGATCGAAGTCAAGTCGATCGGGTTCGGGGAACCGCTCGGGGTCGCGGTTGCCCGCCGCCATCACGGCGATCACCGCTTGCCGCTTGCGAATCAGCTTGCCGCCCAGCATCGTGTCCTCCGGCGCTAAGCGCGCCGTGTGCTGACTTGGGCTTTCGTAACGCAACAACTCCTCGACCGCGGCTGGCATGATCTCGGGCTCGCGGCGCAGGCGTTCCATCTGGTCCGGGTTGCGCAGCAGCGAGAGCATGCCGTTGCCGATCAGGTTTGTCGTCGTCTCCAGGCCGCCGACCATCGTGACGATGCAGTTGGCGATCACTTCGTCTTCGGTCAGCCGGTCACCATCGATTTCGGCGTTCAACAACGTATGGACCAACCCCTCGCGCGGCGTCACGCGCTGCTCGCGGATGCGCTCTTGGAAGTAAGCCGACAGGTTTTCGACCGCGCGCTGCACGCCGGGCAGCCGATCGGGATTGTGTTGAAAATTGCCCAACATTTCGGCAAACGTCACCGACCAATCCTTCAGGTTCTGATGATCTTCAACCGGCACGCCCAGCATCTCGGCCGTCACGATCGCCGGCAGCGGCTCGGCAAAGTCGGCCAGCATGTCCAGCCGGCCCGTGCCGCGGGCGATGATGTCATCGACCAGCTTGGTGGCGATTTCCTGGATGCGATCATGTAGTACGCGAACCCGCGCCGGCACAAACGCCCCAGCGGCCAGCTTGCGCAACCGCGAGTGGGCCGCGCCGTCGCGGAACAGCATCTGCTTGACCATCACGGCCGCGATCGGGCTCACCTCGGGCGCGCCCAGCGCGGCAAAGAACTCGGGCGTCGGCGCGCGCTCAGCCGAGAACTTGCTGAGCACGGTGATCACGTCTTCGTACCGCGTGACGATCCACGCGTGCAGGTATGGATCCCAGTGAACCGGGTTTTCACTGCGCAGCCGAGCGTAGAGCGGGTACGGGTTCGCCAGCACTTCGGGATCGAGCAAGTGGTACAGGCTCAACGGCAGTTCAGCGGTTTCAACCACGGGCGTTCTCCTGCATGCGGCGAATCTCGGCGGCCAACGTCGCGGCCGTCGGCGCATTGAACAACTGACGCAAGGTGATCCGCGTGCCAAACATATCCCCGACGCGAGCCACCAACTGGGCCGCGAGCATCGAATGCCCGCCAAGTAAGAAGAAGTTGTCGGTCGGCGAGACGGTCGGCTGATCGAGCAGCCCGGCCACCAATGCCGCGATCTGGGTTTCGAGGTCGTTGTCGATTGTGGGCGCTTCGGCCGTGGCACGATGGGCCAACGTATTCTCGGCCGTCGGCGTCGGCAGTGCGGCGCGGTTCAACTTGCCATTCGCTGTCAGCGGCAACGCATCGACGCGAACGAACTGCTGGGGAATCATGTAGTCGGGCAACCGCGGCGCCAGGTAATCGCGCAGGTCGGTCGCATTGAGCTTTGTCGCGCCATCCAGCACCAGGTAAGCCACCAGCGTCGGGCCGGCGTCGGTGTCGATGGCGGCGACCGCGCTGGCTTCAACCCCCGGCACGCGATCCAAGTTGGCGACGATTTCACCGGGCTCGATGCGGTAGCCGCGGATTTTCATTTGATCGTCCAGCCGGCCCATAAAGGCGATTTCGCCATTGGCCAGGTAGCGGGCCCGATCGCCGGTGCGATAGACCCGCACGGCCGGTCCCGACTCGGGCTGGTACATCACAAAGCGGCTCTCGGTCAACTCAGGGCGGTTGTGATAGCCGCGGCCGACCAGCACGCCGCCGATGCACAGCTCGCCCGCCTCGCCCTTTTTGACCGGCTGCAAGTGCTCGTCGAGCAGAAACACGCAGCAGCCATCAATCGGCCGCCCGATCGACGGTGCCGCACAACAATTGGCGTCGGGGCTGACAATACCCGAGGTGGCGACGACGGTGCATTCGGACGGGCCGTAGTTGTTGACGACGGTGAACGGCAAGCCTTCGACCGGGCGGCGGTGCAACACATCGGCCCCGGTCAACAGCAGCCGGAACAAGGTGTTCGCGGGCCATTGGGAGTGCATCAGTTGCTCGGCCAGCACGGTCGGCACGAAGCTGATCGTGATTTGCTGGGCCAGAATCCAATCGCGCAGCGCGGCAGGCGAACGGCGGGTCACTTCATCGGCGATGTGAACCGTCGCCCCGGCGGCCAGATGCGGCCACACTTCCCAGGCCGTCGCGTCGAAGCCCAAGCCGGCCACCTGGCTGGCCCGGTCGCGCGACGAGACGCCGAAGGCGCGCGAGTGCCAGTCGATCAGGTTCAGCAGGTTCGCATGGGTGATCTCGACTCCCTTCGGCACGCCCGTCGAACCCGAGGTGTAGACGATGTAAGCCAGGCTGTCGGCAGCCGGCGTCATTTGCACCGGCACGCTTGGCGCGTCGGCCAGGTGTTCGACTTCCAGCACGCACCACCCGCCGGCGGACCAGGCCGACGTCTTGCGGCGGTGGGTCAAGACGATCGTCGCGCCGGCGTCATTCAACATGGTCATGGCCCGATCGGTCGGCACGGCCGAGTCCATCGGCAGGTAAGCCGCCCCGCTCTTCATGACGGCCAGTGCCGCCACGACAAAGTCGATCGAGCGATCGAACAGCAAGCTGACACAGCCGTCGGTCTTGACCCCTTCCTCGATCAAACGCCAAGCCCACTGGTTCGACCGTTGTTCCAGTTGAGCGAAGGTCAGCTCGCCATGCTCGTCGGTGAGCGCCACTCGGTTCGGCGTGGCCAGAGCGTGAGCCGCAATGCGCGCGGCCAGGGAAGCGGGTGTCGACCCCACGAACGTCGGCGAAACGTCGAGCGATTGATCAAACAGCAGTTCAGCAGACATGCTGGTTCTCCGGCGCATTGATGGTCCGCGCCCCCTGACACCGGGGGCCGGAATCTCCACCCTGAAACCTAGGTCGCGTCTGGGATGTCGGCAAACCACCAGACGACACGCCCGGCGCTCGCCGCACCGGGTGCGGGGATGATGCCGTAACGCAACGACAACCGACCGCCGCAGCGGCCGCCCAGCGCGCCAATCGGCACGCCCCGCACGACCGGAACTCCGATGTGGTTGCTCGCAGGCAGGCAAATGAAAAACACGTCCTCGCCATCGGCTAACCGGAATAGCTAGCCGGTGAGCCAGCAAGGGGCTAAAACCAAGGCGTTCACGCCCGCCCCTTTATGGAGTCATCGCATGCGCCGGTCGAATGTGGGAACCTGGTCAATATCGCTGGTCGTTAACCTGATCGTCATCGGCGTGGTTCACGCCCAGCAGGCTGTCGCTCCGGCCCCCGCGGCGCCAGATGTGGCCCAAGCGCCGGCCGCCGGGCAGACGCCCAAGGTTCCTGGTGACGATGGGCACGGCGTCTTGTTGCCCAATGGGTGGCGATTGATGCCAGTGGGGCGGCATACGACGCTCGCCGATCTGCCGCTGAACATCATTCCTTTGTCCGACAATCGCCGCGCGCTGGTGGCAACCAACGGCTACAACTCGCACCAGTTGACGTTGGTCGATCTGGCGTCGGGCGAGAAGCTCAGCCAGGTCGAAGCACGCGAAACCTGGTTCGGCCTGGCGCTTGACGCCCAGAGCGGCAACCTGTGGTGGTCGGGCGGCGGCGCTGGCAGTTACCATCGCTTCCGGCTGAACGATCAACGGCTCGAACCGGTCGGCGGCCCGGGCACCCAGCAACTTGTCGCCGACGCCAAGGCCGACGCGCCGGTGGCGATTGCTCAAGGGTTCACGTCGGGCCTGTATCTCGACGCGCCGGCCAAGACGATTTACACGCTGACTATCTTTCGCAAAGGGGGCAACAAGTCGTTCGCCTGGGGGGATGCTAACAAGACTGACGAAGGGGGGAGCGTGCTGTCGGCCGTCTCGCTCGATGGTCGTGTGCTGCGCAGCGCCCCCTGCGGATCGCGGGCCTACGACGTGGTGCGCGCCCGCAATGGCTTGCTCTACGTCTCCGATTGGGCCGATCGGCGAGTGCTAGTGGTTGACGCTGAGTCGCTGCGGACGATTGCCAAGATCCCGGTCGGCGATCATCCCAACCAGTTGGCACTGCACCCGACTGACAACCGGCTGTTCGTCGCGTGTGCGTCGAGCAATCAGGTTTCGGTCATCGACACATCGACGGGTGTGGTGCAAGAAGTCATCAGTACCGCCCTGTTCCCCAAATCGCCCGAGGGGTGTACGCCCGACGCGCTGTGCGTTTCGCCCGATGGCGAGACCTTGTACGTGGCCAATGCCGACAACAACTGCATTGCGGTGGTCGACATTGAAAAGCCCCGCCGCAGCGCCGTGGCCGGGTTCATTCCGACCGGCTGGTATCCGACCTCGGTGGCGGCAACACCCGACGGTAAGCGATTGCTGGTCGGTGTCGGCAAAGGAACCCACACCGCGTCGAACAAGCCCAGCGCGGAAAAGATGGCCGAGTTGAAAGAACGCGGCCCCGATGGCTATCGCAAGGTGCCGTTCCCGCACATTGGCACGACCCTGAACGGCGCGCTGTCGGTCATCGAGTTGCCCGACGATGACGACGACTTGCAGAAGCTGACCGATCGCGTGTACCAGAATTGTCCTTATTCCGACAAGCTGATCGCCGGCACGCCGTATCAGCGCAAGACGGCCATTCCGACCAAGGTGGGTGCGCCGTCGCCGATCAAACACGTGATCTACATCATCAAGGAAAACCGCACCTACGACCAGGTGTTCGGCGACATGCCGCGCGGAAACGGGGACGAGAGCTTGTTGATGTTCGGCCGGCAAGTGACGCCGAATCATCACAAGCTGGCCGAGGAGTTCGTGCTGCTCGACAACTTGTACTGCAACGGGCATGTCTCGGCCGACGGACATCCCTGGAGCACGATGGCCTATAACACCGATTACATTGCTCGCAACTGGTGTTTGACTTATTCGAAGCGCACGGGCATCGACGATGACGACGACGGCGATCTCACCAACGCGCCCAGCGGCTACATCTGGGACGCCTGTGGGCGGCACGGCAAGACGTACCGCAGCTACGGCGAATATGGCGGCCGGGTCAGCCAGCCGGACGGGACGTTCCGCATCGAAGGTCGCGTGCCGGGCCTGATCGGTCATACCTGCCCGACGTACGGGCTGCCCAAGGCCAAAGGCCAGAAGGTTCGCGACACCGATCGGGTGGCGACATTCTTGGAAGAGTTCCACGAGTACGAAAAGAACGGCAACCTACCGAACTTCATCGTGATGAGCCTGGGCGAGGATCACACCGAAGGAACCAAGGTCGGCGCGCCGACGCCGCAAGCGTGCGTGGCCTCGAACGATCTGGCCTTGGGCCGGCTGGTCGAAGCGGTGAGCAATAGCAAGTATTGGCCCCAGATCGCGATTTTCGTTATTGAAGACGACGCGCAGAACGGGCCCGACCACGTCGACGCCCACCGGACGCTCGGACTGGTAATCAGTCCTTACGTGCGACGCGGCCACTTGGACAGCACGCAATACGCCACGGTCAGCATGCTACGGACGATGGAGTTGATCCTCGGGCTGCCGCCGCTCAGCCAGTTCGACGCGGCCGCCACGCCGATGTTCGAGTCGTTCGACGCGACGCCGGACTTGAAGCCCTACGAGCACCTGCCGGCGCAGATCGATCTGTCGGTGGTCAACACCGTGGCTTCATACGGGGCCAAGCGATCCGAGCTGATGGACTTCACCGAATACGACCGCGTGGATGATTTCGAGCTGAACGAGATCCTCTGGCGAGCCGTCAAAGGGGTCGACGCGCCGCTGCCCCCGGCCGTACGACAAGCGATCGCGTACCGCGGCGAACTGCGAGAGTGATGAAGAGGGGCTAGGGACGAGGGGCTAGGGATTAGGGATTCGAGTGCAAGCCGAACCTTTCGGATCAAAGCGTAAGCTGATGCTGGGAAGCGCAGCTTGAAAGCGGCAGCTCAAAATATTTTGAAACGCGCTCGCGACCAGTGCTTCTTTTCCTAGCCCCTAGCCCCTAGCCCCTCTTCTACTTTCTCCGCACGTACGCATAGTACGCCCCGCTGAGTTCTTTGCCTGATGCGTCGTAGAGCCAGCTTTGCAGCTTGGTCGTGTGTGGCGTTTTGACTTCGACGGTAAAGACCACTTCCTGGGTGTCGGCCGAGATTGCTTCGGTGCGATCGAAGTCGTCGACTTGCAATCGGACTTTCGCGGCCGGCACTGCCACGCCGGCGGGCAACTTGCCATCGACGGCCACGAACTCGGGAACCGGCGCGGTGATGGCCGCCCCCGACTCGCGCGGCCAGCGACGTAAAGCCACTTCATAGGTTCCCCCCCGGACGAACTCGACGTTCCACGGACCGTTCACTTGCTTGCCAGCCCGCAGGTCGGGCATGTTGTCGCAATAGACCTTGGCCCAATCGGCCGAGCTGAGCGTGACCGGGTTCTCGTGCTCGCTGCCGAGGACAACCGGGACGTAATGGTCCAACAGCGGCCCGACTTCGCCCCACCACTTCTGATAATGCGCCCGCAGCGCGGCCAGCACGTCGGGATGCTGCTCGGCCACGTTTTTGGCCTGGGCCGGATCAGTCGCCAGATCGTACAGCTCTTCGCCGTGGACCAGTCGCCACCTTTTCCAAAGGACCGCCGACTCCCACTTCTCAGGATTCTCGCCGTACTGCACCACCAGCTTGCGCTCGCCAAACACTTCGCGGGCTCGTGACGTTGATGAGTCAGCGCGGTCGTTAGCGCCGGACTTGGCGAGCAACGGCGTCAGGCTGCGACCGTCGAACGAGCCCTTGGGCACGCCAAGATTGCACGTCTCGATCAGCGTCGGCAGCAGATCCTGCACCTGGGTCAGCGAGTCGACATCGCACGCCTGTCGCCAGGTGCCGCCGGGCCAGCGAATAAAGCAAGCCGCGCGGTGCCCCCCTTCGTAATAGGTTCGCTTACCGGCGCGCATGCCGGCGTTGTAGAAGTTGACGCCAGCCGTGCCGCCGTTGTCGTGGAAGTAAACCAGGATCGTGTTGTCGCGCAGCTTCAACTCGGCCAGCAACTGGTCCAACTGGCCGACGTTTTCATCAATGTTGGCGATCATGCCAAAGAACGACGCCAGCGGACGCTTGAGTCCTTGGGCCAGGTAGGGCTCACGATACTTGTCGGGCACCCACAGCGGCCCGTGCGGCGCATTCGTCGGCAAGTACAAGAAGAACGGTTCATTGCGAGCGTGGCGCTCCTTGATCCATTCGCGCGCCAAGCGGAACCAGACGTCGGTGCAGTAGCCTTCGTACGATTGCAGCTTGCCATGGTGGCTGAAGTGGCCATTGAAGTAATCGTTGCACCACGGGTCGGCAATCGACGTGATGCCCCAGCCCAGGTGAAAGACCGTCTCCTTGAAGCCGCGATGGTGCGGCAAGTTCGGGTAGCTATCCCCCAAGTGCCATTTGCCAAACAGGGCGGTCTGGTAGCCTGCGCCCGCGAACCACTCGGCCATTGTCGCTGGTGGCGAAGGCGCCGCCACGGCCGGGTCGGCGTCAGCGCCGGGCCACGCGCGACGAATGAACGAGCGCCCGGCACAGACGCTCGTCGCGCCGTTGCGCAGCGCATCGAGCCCGGTCATCAATTGACCGCGCGTTGGCGTACACATCGGCGCGACATGAAAATCGGTGAGCCGAATGCTCTCGTGATGCAGTCGGTCGAGGTGCGGCGTCTTCAGCGCTGGGTTGCCATGACAAGAGAAATCGCCGTACCCCTGGTCGTCCGCGAGAATGAGTACGACGTTTGGCCGATCAGTTAAATCAGCGGCAAAAGCGGGGCAGACCCAAGGGGAGCAACTTAGCACTACAATGATTAGCGTAGCTAGTTGGTGTGGCAATTGAGCCCTTAGCATGTGACGGGCATTGAGGCACGGTTGACGCATGGCAGGTTCCATGGGCGTGGGTTGAGGCATCGTTGTCGTTCGCGGTAATTGCCCCAATATCAGCGTCCCAGTCGCACGGGTCAACTTTTCCAATTGGGTAATGGCATGGCGCGAATCCGCCAAGCGCAACGCGAATTGCAGGTCGGGAGTGATGCTGGTGGGAAGCGGAAAGCGACCGACTCGTCGCGATTCACACGGGTTTGCGACCGTTCTGTAAGCTCGTCAAGATCATGGCTGAACATGTCGAAATACTCCTCGCGGCAAAATGGGGTGAGTTTGTTCATCCAATACCACGAAGACTTGCAAGATTCCCGCAACGGACTGCCAAGGCGTCCTCATCGGCTGGTCGGCCAGCCTGAATCCAAGACGTTGGGTGTAGGGTCAAAGCACAGCGATGGCCCTGTAGTTATCAATTGCTCCTCTTGGGGGCGAAAACCACTTGGGAACCGTCCGCCGGTAAACCATGATATTGGAAGGCCACGGTGAGTGACGCCAGCCGAACAATCCATTAACCTGGACCGTGCAACCACTTGCGTCGTTTCATGAGACCGCCGAGGACAAACTGTCGGAAAAGTTTCGGGATTTGTTGTCCAATAATCCAGCCAGCGAACCTTTAAGCAGTAACGACATGGATGCCACCCCCCTGCCCCCCGCCGATCCCACCGAAGCATATGTGCGCCTGGTCGCTCAGCATGACCGTTGGCTGGCAACCTATGTCTATAGTCTGGTCGGCAGCGCTGCTGATGCCGACGACATCCTGCAGGAAGTCAAAGTCACCATGTGGCGGCAGTTCCGTCAGTTCGAGTCTGGCACCAACTTTCGGGCCTGGGCGCGGACGATCGCCACGCACCAAGTGTTGAACTATCGCCGGGCCGAGAAGAAGCGCCCAGCCTCGGCGGTGGACGAACAGTTCATCGAGATCGTGGCCGCCGAACTCGACCGCCGCGCCGACCTGCTCGACCGACAGTCGGCGGCCTTGAAGACCTGTCTGGCCAAGCTGCCCGAAGCCCATCGCAATTTGGTTGTCTGGCGTTACTACGAAGATTGCGGCGTCGAGCAAATCGCCGAAAAAAGTCGCCGCTCGGTCGAAGCAGTCTATCGCCTGCTGAGCCGGATTCGGCATTCGCTCGGTGAATGTGTCAGCCGGCAAATGGCCCGTACGCACTAACCATGAAACCGACCGAATCGCAACACGACCGCATCCAACGCTCGTTCGAAGGGCTCCTTTCACCCGAGGAACAGGCCGCGCTCGAGGCCGACGTGGTGCGCGATCCGGTATTGCGCGAAGCCTACGTCGAGCAGTTGTGGTTGCATTCCACGTTGCGGGCCGAGCGCGACACGCTGACTTCGCTGTTCGAGCAGTCGCCGGCGACGGATAAGCCGGCCATTTCCACGCCGGTGATTGATCGCTGGCCCGTGGCGGCCTGGAGCGCCTTGGCCGCGGCCTGCGTGTTGCTGGCCCTGAGCGGTTGGATCTACAGCCAGGATCTGATCCTTCATCGCCCCGTGGCCATGTTGGCGCAGGCCGACAATTGCAAATGGGCTGGCTCCGAATTGCCGACCGCGGTGGACTCGCAATTGTGCGTGGGCAAGCTGGCGCTGGTCGAGGGAATCGCCACCATCCGCTTCAAAAGCGGCGCCACGGTGACGATGGAAGCCCCCGCGACCTTGGAAGTGTTGACGGCCATGCATTGCCGACTGGTCGAAGGAACGCTCACGGCCGAGGTTCCTGAATCAGCGCATGGCTTTACGATCGACACGGCCGACCTGAAGGTCGTCGACCTGGGAACCCGGTTCGGTTTGAGCGCCGGTTCGGCGGGCAACTCGCAGGTTCGCGTGTTCGAAGGCGAGGTCGAAATCGGCGGGCTGGCCAGCGGCGAAACCAAACGTCTGACCGAAGGGAAAGGTCTGCACGTCAATTCGGGCGCCACCACGCCAGGGCAGGAACCGACGCTTGGCCAGCAAGTGCAAGAAGAAGGTGGCTGGACCGCGATTCCGACTTCGTTTGGGCGTGGCAAGGACGGCTATGCGCGCCGTGGCGACGTCGGCGCGCCGATGGGGCCGCACCCCTTGATCATCGTCAAGCACACTGACCTGCCACTGGGCAAAAACAACGAACGCCGAGGCGTGATCACGTTTGATTTGTCGCAACTCGATGCCGCGAAGGTGGCCGAGGCGCAGTTGGTCCTCGACCCCGAGCCGAGCGGCTTTGGGTTTTCATCGCTGGTGCCCGATTCGCGCTTCGCGGTCTATGGCATCACCGACCCCGCGCTTGACAACTGGGATGAACAGGAACTGCGCTGGGACGGCGTGCCAGGCTGCGACGACGAAGGCCCCGCCACGGCCACGACTCGCAAGCTGGCCGAGTTCTGGATACCACGGGGGGGCTCGGGCGGGCCGCTGACCGTGCGCGCCGATACGCTGGTCGAGTTCATTCGTACCAAGTCGAACGGCCTGGTCAGCTTTTTGATCGTGCGTGAGACGGGCGAAACCGACACGTCGGGGTTGGCGCACGCCTTTGCCTCGAAGGAACACCCGAACGCGCGCCCCCCTACCTTGCGAATCAAGTGAACGGGTCATTCATGACAAAGCACGCCGTTGCCCTGCTGATTGCGTTGTGCGCCTCGACCGCTTGGGGGGCCGACGACGACGCCCAGCGCGCCGCGCTGAAGTTCTTTGAGAATGAAGTGCGGCCGATCTTGGTCAATCGTTGCTACGAGTGCCACGGCGCGAAGAAGCAAAGCGGCAGCCTGCGCGTCGACAACATCACTTATCTCACGGCCGGTGGCGACTCGGGGCCAGCCCTGGTAGCGGGCGACCCCGAGAAGTCGATCTTGATCGGGGCCATTCGTTATCAAGATCCTGACTTTCAAATGCCGCCGAAGGAGAAGCTGCCCGACCGCGAAATCGCGGTGCTCGAAAAGTGGGTGAAGCTTGGCGCGCCTTGGCCCGCGAATGAAGTGGCCCGCGAGCAGGCCGATGAATTCGGCTTTAGCGAGGCCGATCGGAAGTATTGGGCGTTTCAGCCGTTGACGAATCCAACCCCGCCCGAGGTGAAGAGTGATTGGGTGCGCAACAACGTCGACCAGTTCATCGCCAAGAAGCATGTCGAGTTGGGGCTGACGCCGGCGTCCGAGGCCGACCGCCATGAGTTAGTGCGTCGCCTGTATTTCACGTTGCACGGCCTGCCGCCGACCAAGGAACAGATCGACACATTCACCAGCAGCCGCGATCCGCAAGCTTATGAAAAGCTGGTTGACGAGTTGCTGGCCAGTCCGCGTTACGGCGAGCGGTGGGCGCAACACTGGCTGGACCTGACGCGCTATGCCGAGAGCGACGGCTACAACCAGGATGCGATTCGCCCGGCGGCCTGGGCTTATCGCGATTATGTGGTCAACAGCTTGAACGCCGACAAGCCCTACGACCAGTTCGTGCGCGAACAGTTGGCCGGCGACGAACTCGATCGCGACAATCCGCGGGTGCTGGTCGCCACGTCGTATCTCCGCAATCCGATTTACGAATACAACCAGCGCGACGCGCGCGGGCAATACGACGTCATGTTGACCGACATCACCGACAACGCCGGCGAGGTGTTCCTGGGGTTGAGCATGGGTTGCGCCCGTTGCCACGACCACAAGTTCGATCCGATCCTGCAAAAAGACTATTACCGTTTTCGCGCGTTTTTCACGCCAGTGCGGTGGCGCGACGACTTGAAGCTGGCCTCGCGGGAAGAAAAAGCTCGCTATGCCGCACAACAAGCCAAGTGGGAGGCCGCCACCGCCAACATTCGCGCCCAGATCGACGCCATTGTCGAGCCGTTGATTGAAAGGAGCGTCAAACGCGCCTACGAGCGCTTTCAAGCCGACATTCGCGCCATGGTCGACAAGTCGCCCGCGGAAAGGCTGCCGCAGGACTGGCAGGCATCGTATTTCTGCGAGCGACAGTTGCAATACGAACGCGAGCGGTTTGATCCCTTGAAATCGCTCAAGAAGGAAGAAGATAAGAAGCGTTATCAGCATTTGGTCGAGGAGTTGAAGAAGTTTGATTCGTTGAAGCCAGCGCCGCTGCTCGACGCCTTGGTGGCGACCGATGCCATGCGCGTGGGACCGCCGAACATTCTGAAGACCCGTAAAGGAGAAGCGGACATTCCGCCGGGCTTTTTAACGCTGCTCGAACCGAACGAGCCAACGATCGCGCCGCTGGAAAACTCCACCGGGCGGCGCTCGGCCCTGGCCGCTTGGATCACCCGCCGCGACAACCAACTGACGACGCGCGTGATTGCGAATCGCGTCTGGCACTATCTGTTTGGCCGCGGCATTGTCGAGACGCCGAACGATTTTGGCCGGCTGGGCAAAGAACCGTCCCACCCCGAGTTGCTCGACTATCTGACGCAACGCTTTTTGGCCAACGGCTGGAGCCTGAAGAAACTGCACCGCGAAATCTTGTTATCGGCGACCTTCCGGCAGACGGCGCGACGCGCCCCGCCCGAAGTGGCCGCCAAGGTCGACCCGGCCAACAAGTACCTGTGGCGGTTCAGCCCGCACCGACTCGACGCCGAGCAAGTGCGCGACGCCATGCTGGCGGCGAGCGGCGAACTGGATTTGAAAGCCGGTGGCCCCTCGACCGACGGCAACGGCACGCGCCGCTCGATTTACACGCTGAAGAAACGGAACAGCCAGAACGAGCTGTTGCGCAGCCTCGACGCGCCGGCCGGCTTTGCCAGCACGTCGGAACGTCAAAGCACGACCACGCCGACCCAAGCCTTGCTGCTGGTGAATGGCGATTGGGTGCTGAGCCGGGCCCAGAAGCTGGCCAGCCGCGCCTCGTCGATCGAAGAAGCCTGGCAACTCGTGCTCGGTCGTCAACCCACGGCTCGGGAATTGGCCAAGGCCAAGGCGTTCATCGCCAAGCGCGAAGCGGCGATCAGCGCGCCGACGCCCGAAAGTCCGGCCGACCTGGCGACCGCCGCTCAGTTCAAAGAGAACACCGCGCACGAGAATCTGGTCGCCACGACCAAGGAGCGCGAGGGGGACGAGTTCACCATCGAGGCGATCGTCAAGCTCGACAGCATCGACGTCAACGCTTCGGTGCGCACCATCGCCTCGCGCTGGAACAACGGCAAGGAGAACGTCGAGTCGTATGGTTGGAGCCTAGGCGTGACGGGTGAAAAGTCTCGCTTCAAGCCGCGGAACCTGATCATTCAATTGGTCGGCGAAGACGAGAATCGCAACATCGCCTACGAACCGGTGGCGTCGGATTTGCGCATCGAACTTGGTGTCACCTATCATATCTCGGTACACGTCTCGTGCGGCACTCATACGGTGACCTTCCGTGTCGAGCAAGTCGGCAAGGCCAACGCGCCGGAGTTGACCTCGGTGGCCACGCACGGTGTCGCCACCGGGTTGTGCCAAGGAGCGTCGGCGCCGGTGATCGGCGGCGTGAGCCGGCGCGCTCCCACGCACAACTGGGACGGACAAATCGAAGCGGCGCGGCTGGTGCGCGGGCTGTTGCCGGTCGAATCGTTGTCGGCCAATCCTGCCGACTGGGCCGACCAGCCGATCGTGGCTTGGAATGCCAAGACCGGCATGCTGCAAGGGCTGGCCTGGGCCGGTTCGCGCGGCACGGCCGAAGTGGTCGATCCGCGTCAGCAAGCCCTAATCGACTTGTGCCACGTTCTGCTCAACACCAACGAATTCTTTTTCCTTCACTAGAGCGGCATCATGCCTTGTCACAACTACGACATACCGGCCAACCGTCGTGAATTCCTCCGCCGCGCCGGCTGTGGCTTTGGCGCGGTGGCTTTGGCGGCGCTGATGCGCGAGCGCATCTTGGCCGCCCCACCTGCTGGCGCCGTGCCGACCGGCGGCGCCGCGGCCCGACTGATCAATCGCCCCGGTCGCGCCAAGAACGTGATCTACTGCTTTATGGAGGGTGGCCCCAGCCACCTCGACACGTTCGACCGCAAGCTGGCGTTGAATACGCTGGCCGGGCAAAAGCTGCCGGCGTCGTTCAAAGTGCCGGTGCTGGCCATGGGCGAGTCCGACGCGCCGATCTTCCCCTCGAAGCGTTCGTGGAAGCAATATGGCCAGAGCGGACTGTGGATTTCGGACTGGTTCGAGAACGTGGCGCAGCATGCCGACCAGTTGGCGGTGATCAACTCGTGCGTCTCCGACGGCATTAACCACGCGGGGGGCGTGTGCCAGATGAACACCGGTTCGATCTTTGGCGGCCGGCCGTCGCTGGGCGCTTGGGTGAACTATGGACTGGGAACCGAGAATCAAAACCTGCCGGGTTTCGTCGTCATCAAGGACAGCGAAGGAACCGTCGTCAACGGCGTGCGCAACTGGGGGAGCGGCTTCATCCCCGCGGTCTACCAGGGAGTCGAGTTCAACTCGGATGGCGCGCCGATCAAATACCTGGACAACCCCAAAGGGTTCACCACCGAGCGACAGCGCGACAAGCTCGACTTGTTGACCGACCTGAATCGAGGCTACGGCGCGACGCGCGCCGACAATTCGGAGTTGGAAGCCCGGATTCGGTCGTACGAGTTGGCCTCGGCCATGCAAGCCGAAGCGCCTCACGTGGTCGATTTGAGCAAAGAGACGGCCGCCACCAAGGCGCTCTATGGCATGGACCAGCCCGAGACCGCGGTCTATGGCCGCAATTGTCTGCTGGCCCGGCGGCTGGTCGAAAATGGCGTGCGGTTCGTGCAGCTTTACAGCGGCGCGGGGAGCAAATGGGATGCGCACAAGGGCATCGAGGCCAACCACGGCAAGCTCTGCCGCGCGGTCGACAAGCCGATCGCTGGCCTGCTGACCGATTTGAAGCAGCGCGGCTTGCTGGACGAAACCTTGGTGATCTGGGGAGGCGAGTTTGGCCGCACGCCGATGAGCGAACAGGGAGACGGACGCGATCACAACCCGAACGGGTTCAGCATGTGGATGGCCGGCGGCGGAGTGAAAGGAGGCCAGACGATCGGCGCGACCGACGAGCTGGGCCTGTACGCCGTGCAAGATAAGCTGCACGTGCATGATGTGCATGCCACGATTTTGCACCTGCTGGGCGTGGACCACACTCAACTGGTCTACCATCATAAAGGTCGTCCCGAGCGCATTGACTTGAACGAGGGACACGCCTACAAGAAAATCACCGGCTAGCCGTCGATTGACAGATCATGCCCGCTTTTTCCTTACCGAGGAGTCTCGCCATGCGAACCTGGGGCTTTACTTGCTGTCGAATCGTGGCCCTGGTGGCCTGGCTCGCAACGCTGAGCCAAGGGGAGCCGTCGGCTCACGCGGCCGAGTTGCACCTTGGCGCCGCCACGGCCGACATTACGCCCGACCAGCCGGTGCCGCTATCGGGCCAGATGCGAACGCGCATTTCACAGCGCGTCGACAGCCCGCTGCTGGCGTCGGTGTTGGTCATTGAATCGCGCGAGGGTGACCGTTCGCTCGATCAGGCCATCATGGTGGCGTGCGACCTGGTGGCGATTCGCGAAGGGCTGATCGAAGAGGTCCGTTCCAAGCTGAAGGAACGCTTGCCAGGCTTCGATCCACGGAAGCTGTTTCTGAGCGCCACCCACACGCACACGGCCCCCGAGATGGTCGAGGGGCGTTACGACTTGCCGGCCTCGGGGATCATGCGTCCCGATGACTACAAGCACTTCTTCACCGACCGAGTGGTGGCGGCAATCGAGCAAGCGTGGAATGGTCGGCGTCCGGGAAGCGTCGGCTGGGGGCTGGGGCACGCCGTCGTCGCACAGAATCGGCTGGCCGTGGCCCAGGACGGCACTTCAAAGATGTACGGTTCGACCACCACGCCAACATTCGCGCGGTTCGAAAGCTACGAGGACCACGGCGTCGAAGTCCTTTGTTGCTGGGACTCGACGGGCAAGTTGGTGGCCACGGCGATTAACGTGGCTTGTCCGGCCCAGGAAGTCGAAGGAAAAAGCACCGTCGACGCCGACTTCTGGCACCAGGTGCGCGAAGCGTTGCGCCAGCGACACGGCGACCAGTTAGTCGTCTTGGGCTGGACCGGAGCCGGCGGCGATCAGTCGCCCCATCTGATGACCCGCAAGGGGGCCGAAGAGCGGATGCGAACACTGCGCGGTCTGGATCGGCTGCAAGAGGTCTCGCGTCGGATCGTCACCGCCTGGGAAGACGCTTACGCCGGCGCGGTGCAAGAGAAGCATGCGGACGCTCCGCTGGTGCATCGCGTGCAAACGCTCCAACTGCCGGTGCGGCAAGTAACGCAGGCCGAGTCCCTCGCCGCGCGATCGAAAGTAGCTGAACTGGCGGACGACCCCGCCGCGCTTCGCGTGCGTCAATGGCATCAAAAGGTGGTCGATCGTTTCGAGCGGCAAAAGCCCGATGATCTGTTCTCGACGGAAGTTCACCTGCTCCGTTTGGGAGACGTGGCCATTGCCACGAATCAATTCGAACTTTACACCGACTACGGCTTGCAGATGAAAGCGCGCAGCCCGGCGCTGCAAACCTTCGTCATTCAGCTCACCGGGCCTGGATCCTATCTGCCCACCGAGCGCGGCGTTGCCGGTGGCGCCTATGGCGCGGTGATTCAAAGCAACACGGTCGGTCCCGAAGGCGGCCGCGTGTTGGTCGAGCGGACGTTGGAGACGCTGAACGAGTTGTGGGGCAACAAGTAGAGGGTCGAAGGCCGCGGCCAGTGCCTTCGCCGGCGGTCTTGTCAACACGATCACGTCCGTGTTACCTAGCGGCAGGTTCCCACCTTCGCCATCGGGAAGTCGAGGCAGATCGAACACTCGATCTGCGCCGCGAGGTGTGTGCTGGAATCGATCCGCGGAGATGCTCTTTAATCGAAGGTTCACCTGCATGAAGCCTACTTGCTCAATCGCAACGCTTGCTTTCCTAGGCTTCGTGTTGCTACCCGTCCAACTTCCCGCCGCCGAAGGCGTCTCAAAGTCCCCGGCTGAGTCGCCAACCATCGTCGCGGCGCGGAAGGAGCCCCCACTCTGCCTAACCGCGAACAACATGTCGATCGCGACGGGCACGCCATCGCTCGTGCTGATGTCGAGCGGCTCGATGCAAATTCCGATCTGGTCATTGTCGGGCGGCACGGTTGGGCAGTCGGTCGTCGGCCTGGTCAGCGGCTTGCCCAGCGGGTGCGCCGCCGTGAAGGTCGAGATCGTCGTCACCACGACCGACGCGACGACGAGCCCCAGCTTCGAGGATGTCTACCGGGTCCACCTCTCGCAGTTGGTGGCCGATGCCCCCTTCACGGCCCGGTATTATCTGGGCAATCCCGTGCGAACGGCACTCCCCGCCGCGCCGTTCTATTCCCGCAACATTGTCCTGGAGTCGTATTACGAAGTGACGCCCGACGCGCCCCTCTGGGTGCGCGTGCAGCGCGAGCCCGGCGATCCCGCCGACACGTTTACTAGCCCCACGGGTCTGGCCATGGTCAAGGTGACACCCGTGGATGCGCTCGCGAAGCCCCAGGTCGTGCAGGACGTGAGCGGCTACAACTCGTGGCCGATGATTCAGGCCCTCGGCGAGAAGCTCGTCTGTGTCTATAGCCGAGGCTCGGGGCACACGATCGGAGAAGACGCTCGCGCCGTTTACGCCCGCACCTCCACCGATGGCGGAAAGACCTGGACGCCCGAAACGGTGGTGGCCAACACGCCCGGCTATGGCGAGGTCGAGGTCGGCAAGGGGCTGGACTCCACCGGGGCGATGCTCCTGTGGGTGCGTCGAGTCGGCAAGGAGTGGGGACACGACCTGTACCACACCACGGATGGGGTGACGTTCAAGCTCCTGGCGACGCCGAAACTCGCCGTGACACCCGTGCAGATCACCGACATCTTCGCGGTCCCCAAGGTCGGGCTCATGGCCCTGTGGTTTGGCGGGAACTACGCTGAAGACGAGAGTCACTCGTGGGGCACGCTGACCAGCAGTGACGACGGCGTCACCTGGGCTCAAACTCCCGTCGAGTCCGGGCTGACCAAAGCGCAATGGCCGACCGAGCCCGCCGCGGTTTACCTCGGCGATGGCAAGCTTCTCGCCATCGCCCGAACCGAGCAGGGAGGCTCGACCTCGACACGGGCGCAATTCCAGATGGTCTCGACGGATTACGGCGCGACGTGGAAGCGCGCGCAAACGAACATCGGCGATGTCCTGATCTCCACCCCGAGCTTGATCCTCGACGCCGAAACTGGTTTGCTGAGCAACTATTACTATCAGCGCGGCAAGGGTGGTGTCCTGCGGCGCCGAGTCGTTGATCCCGCCAGCGTGTTCGGCAATCCGCTCCACTGGCCCGCGTCCGAGGCGGTCGCCAAGGGGAGTCAGGCTACCATCGACGCGGGCAACGTGAACGCCACCGTAATCAGGGGCACGCACTATCTGTCGTTCTACTCTGGCAAGGCGCCGGACACCGCGGTCCAGGTCTCCGCGATCCCGGCACCGAGTGCGGAAAATTCGCCACCCTGCCCTTCGCGCCCCGATGGGCCGCGAAAATAAGATGAAAAGCCTCCTCACCGCCTGCCTGCTCTTGCTTTTCGCCTCGCATGCTCATGCGCGGGAAACCGCGACCAACATCGAGCAGGCCTGGGACATCGTTTGGAGCCGGTTTTATCTGCCGAAGACTCAGACCTTCGGCGATTACCTCAGCAGCTATGAGAAAGGCAGGGAACAAGCCCATTTGCCCACGGCACACGAGGTGAGGCGGCAGTATCCGAACCCCTGCGGCTACGGCACGGGCATGGAGGACGGCGCGATCCTTGGTGGCGCGATGCTCAGCATGCTGTGCGACCGCTTTGCGGTCACCAAGGACGACTCGCTGCGTGAAAGGGCCGCGTGTGTCTTCGCCGGCCTCAATCGCTGTGTCACCGTGCATGGCGTGCGCGGCTTTGTGGCTCGCAATGTGTGCCCGGAGGACGCCACGAGCACTTACATCAACTCCTCGCGCGACCAGGTGACGCACTTCGTCCACGGCCTGTGGCAATATTATCACAGCCCGCTGCCAGACGAGACTACGAAGCAGCAAATCCGCGTCATCCTCGCCGCTGTGGCGGAACGCATGATCGCTTTCGTCACGCCGCAGAACGACTTCGACTTCTGCCGCGCCGATGGCACGCATTGTCCGCTTGGCATCTGCCGCATGTGGAATGTGCAGCCGCACGAGGCCGCCCGCCTGCCCATGATCCATGCCGCCGCATGGGATGTGACGCGCGAGGATCGCTATCGCGAGCAATGGCGTAAATATGCCGCCGCAGCCATCGCGCAATCCGCCACTCCCGGCGCGGAGAAGCCGGCCTACGCTTTACTGCAAATGCAGTGCTCGCTGGAGGTTCTCCACGCTCTCGAGCCTGATGCGTCGCTCAAGGCTCTGATTCATCAGCGCATGACGCACGTTCGTGATCTCGCCGCGAAGCGATTCGCCAGCGTCCTGGCGGCGCTAGCGAAGAAAAGCCCCGAGGACATGCGCATGACCGGCCCCGATTGGCGCACAGTACCCGAGTGGAAGAACCAGAAGGGGTATCCCAATCCGCAGTGGGGCCCATTCCGCGAGATTTGGCATCTCACGCGTGAGGCAGGCGAATCCGCGCTCATCCTGCTCATGGTCGAGCCACCGACGCTCACCGTCGAACAGCAGGCCTCGCTCGAGAAGTTTCTGGGGGACTTTGATTACACGCACAACGCCAGTTGCGGCATCGTCTACCACCTCGCCGCCTTCTGGAAGGCCCGCCGCTGCCAACTGCTCGCCCCTTGAGATTGATCCACACAGGATTCCGCGACCATGAAATGCCTGAGTCTCCTTCTCACTCTCTGCCGCAAGCCATGCGTGATGTGGACGACATGGTCCTCTCGAACCGGCCGCTCACATGATGAAAGTCCCTCCGCAGTTCGACGACTCGCGGATGCACCTTTTGCGCTTCGGCGTCGAGTCGTGCGGGGCAATCCCTTTGACCCGACGACACTGGTTCCGTTTACCCGTGGCATGTTCAGGATAACCTCCATCCTTTCCCTTGTTTTTGCACTCGTGGCTGACGTTTCCGCGGAGATGAGGCTCCCGATTGTGGGCACGGTCGCAACTGGACCTGCGATGGATGTGGCGGTGGTGGGCGACCGTGCATTCGTGATCGGAGGAGGCAAACTGCATGTGCTCGATATCGTCACACCTGACCAACCGAAAGTGCTGGGTTCACTGGATGGACTGGGCAACACGCGACAGATTGCCGTCTCCAATGGAGTGGCATTTGTGTCGGCGCGAGAGTCGGGGCTGTTTGTCGTGGATGTCCGCGACACGCAGCCGAAACTGATCACGCGTTACGACAGTATCGAATTTGCCACCGGCGTGGCGGTCGCGGGCCACGTCCTGTTCATCGCCCAGCGGCAGTATGGCGTGGAGTTGGTGGATGTGACTGACGTGCGGCATCCCCGGCATCTGAGCACTGTCCGCACGGGCGAGGCGCAGTCGATCGCATATCACGACGGCATGCTCTACACCGGAGTGTGGGGCAGCTCCGAGGTAGTGACGGTGGACGTGCGAGATCCGCTTCATCCGCGCCTGGTTTCCAAGGCGCCGCTGGACGGCTACGGCGACGGACTCGCTGTGCATGGCGGCCTCCTGTTTGCCGCAACCGGCCACCACTCGCGGCAACCGCACCGCAACCCGGAGGATGCCGGCTACGGCATGGGTCATGGACTCGAGCTCTTCTCGCTCGCCGATCCGGCCCAGCCGAAGTTCTTGGGCCGCGTGAAGTTTCCGCGGTTTTACGCCGTGGGCCTCGATATGTGGGGAGTGAAGGTGAAGGGGAAAACCGCTTTCGTCTCCGATACCCACAACGGAATGTTCATCGTGGATGTGAGCGAACCAGCGGCGCCAAGGATCGTCTCGCGCACGGAACTGCCGACACCGCCGGGCAAACCGCACGCGGATTGCGTCGGTGGATTCGGGCTGGTGAAGGATTACATCTACGCTGCGGGTGCCACGACCGCGTTGCACATCATCGAGGCCATAGGCGTGGCGCGTCCGGTGACAAATGAACTCGGCGTCCTGCCCGCCATTCCAGCGGCAGAACCCACCTCGAATCCGAACATTTTCCGCCCCGGAGGCCAGGTCCATGCAGTGGCTGTGCGAGGCGACCTCGCTGTCGCGGCTTGTGGCAGCGCCGGCATTCACGTGGTTCGCACCGGAAAGGCGCTCTCGCCGTTGAGCGCGACGCCCACCGAGGGCTTCGCCTCCGACGTTGCCATCGTCGGCGACTCCGTGTTTGTGGCCGAAGGCGAGGCTGGCATGGCGATCTACGACTTGGACAAGGACGGACGCCTGACGAAACGCGGCCGCTACCCGGCAAAGGCGCTACCGGTGAGACATCTCGCGCTGCCCGCGCCGGGGCGATTTGCGCTGATAGAAGTGGGCGGCAGCACGCTGCAGATTCTGGACGTTGCGGATCGCAGCCGCCCTCGCCTTGCGCTGGAGGACAAGAGGTTCGGACTGCTCTATGGTAATCAACTCTGCGATCAGCTCGTGGACGGACGCTACGCCGCGGCATTCTGGCATGCGAGCGGAGTTCACTGGTATGACCTCGGCGGGACTGAGCCGGTCTTCGCGGGGCAGCATCCTGCCGGCCGGTTCGATATGCTTAATGGACTCAGCGTTTTCCAAGGGGAGGTCGTGACGCCTCGCCATGGAGGGCTGGTCTTCTTCGCGCAGAACGTGACAGGCGATTTCGATTCGTTGCCTGTCGTCCGTATTTCCGGGGTCCGCTTGTCAGGAAGAATCTCCGTCAGCGGTCATCGCCTCGCCCTCGCGAACCGAGCCACTGGCGAAGTGTTCATCGTGGATGTGACGGATCGCTTGAAACCCAAGTTGATCGAGAAGCGATCGACGGATGGAAACCCGGGGCTCATCAGTTTCACCGCGAGTGGAGTCCTGATTCCCGCCGGTTACAATGGCTTGGAGTTTTGTCCTTTGGCGGAGTGAGATTCGCAGGCTCGTGACTTGGAAGGTGCAAACCGGATCAGGTCTTTTGTTGCATGGTTCGACTTTTTTTCTAGCCGGATGTGTAGGCTGAATCGAAACCCACCCTCATGGAACAGCGCACCACACGACGACAAATGCTCGGGACGATGATGGCCGGCGCTTCGGGCGCCTGGGCTGAAACCAACCTGTGCGCTACCGAGCCGCGAGCCGCTGAGCGTGCGAAAGCAACGACCGCCGATCCACGAATCCGCGGGCCGTTCCCGATTCTATCGACACCCTTCACCGCGGCGGGCGAGGTGGACTTTGAGGTGCTCGCCCGTCAAGCCCGCTTTGTGGATTGGGGCGGGTGTCCGGGCATGATCTGGCCGCAGTCGGGCGACAGCGTGGATCTCCTCAGCCGCGACGAAAAACTCCGCGGGATGGAAGTGCTGGCGGAAACATCGCGCGGCTTGCGCACGGCGCTCTGCCTCGGCGTGCAGGGGAAGGACACCGAGGAGATGCTCGTCTTCGCGCGACATGCCGAGCGACTCGCGCCGGCGGCGATCATCTCGCGGCCGCCGGATGCCGGCCGGACGGAAGACGAGTTGCGCCAGTATTGGCGCGCGCTGGCGGCAGTCACGCAGCGTCCCGTCATCCTCCAGACCACCGGGGGCGTCGCTTACCAGGGGCCGATTCCCTCCGTGCCTCTGCTGGTCGAGTTGGCGAAGGAGTTTCCGCATTTCGGCTACATCAAGGAGGAAGCCGCGCCGGTCATCGCCCGCACACGGGAGTTGCTGGTTGCACGGCCGCCGATTCGCCGCGTCTTCAGCGCGCGGGGTGCGCACGGCTGGCTGTATGAGTCGCATCTCGGCACCGAAGGCTTGATCACCGAGCGCGCGGTTTACGCCGATGTCCTCGCCCGAATTTGGGAGCTGCAACAGAGCGGCGCCGCCCCGGAGACCTTGCGCGACATGCACGCGAAGCTGCTGCTCCTGTTCAATCTGGGCCAGCACCTCCCCGGCGGCGATCTGCGCGGTTTTCAGCTCTATCTTTGGAGAAAGCGTGGCGTGTTCAAAAACATGATCTCGCGCCAATACGGCCCGAACCGGACGATCCCTGGGAAGCCCATCTTTTCGGACCAAAAGCTGAACGAGGAAGAGATCGCGGAGATCGACTTCCGCTTCGAGGCGTTGAAGCCGTATCTGAAAACCAATCCACCCCGCTTCGACAACGTCACGAAGTGAGCCCTCCTTGCCCATGAGATTTCTCCTGTTGACTCTCGCCCTTTTTGCCGTGCATCGCGCCCGCGCCGCCGAGCCGGCCTTTTATGCCGCTGCGTGCGAAGGCACTTACCCGCGTCACGTTCAAGGCATCTGCACCAATTTGCGCGACGCCATTTATTGGTCCTGGACTGATGCCCTCGTGAAAACCGACCTCGACGGTCGCGTGCTCAAGAATGTGCCCGTGGCCAGTCATCACGGCGACCTCTGCTATCATGCCGGCCGCGTTTATGTGGCGACGAACCTCGGTAAGTTCAACCAGCCCGCCGGGCAAGCCGATTCGTGGGTCTATGTCTATGACGGCAACACGCTCGCCGAACTGGCGAAGCACCGCGTGCCGGAGGTTGTCCATGGCGCGGGCGGCATGGCGTGGCACGATGGCCGGTTCATCATCGCGGGCGGGCTGCCGACGGGCCTGAACGAAAACTACCTTTATGAGTATGACGAGAGCTTCCGGTTCCAGCGGCACCATGTCCTCGCCAGCGGCTACACGCTCATGGGCATTCAAACCGTCGCGTATGCCGAGGGCGCGTGGTGGTTCGGCTGCTACGGCAAGCCGCAGGTGCTGCTGCGCGCGGATGAAAAGTTTCAATTCACCGGCAAATGGGAGTTCAACGCTTCCGTCGGCATCGCGCCCATTACCGATGGGCGCTTCCTCATCGCTCAAAACACGGCCATCAAGGGGGATGACGGCAAAGTCAAAAGTAACCAAGCTCGTGTCGTCATTGCCCGCGCCGACGAAAAGGCCGGAATGGAGATTGAAAAGCCATGATCGCATTTATCCACGCACGTCTGAAAGTCCCGTTCATCGTTTGCTTTACGCTGTTTCCCATCCTCGCCTCGGCACAGGACAAGCCCGTGTTCAAAGCGGGCGCGGCCACGAGCAACATCACGCCGCCGCTGGGCATGGAGATCGTGGGAAACTTCGCGCCGCGCCCCATCGCGAAGCACGTGCATGATGAACTGCACGTGCGCTGTCTGGTTCTCGATGATGGCACGACGAAGCTCGTATTTGCCGTGGCGGACACCATTTCACTCGCGCGCGATGTCTGGGACGAGGCGAAGCAGAAGCTCGAGGCCGCCACGGGCATTCCGGCCTCGCAGATGATGTTTTCCGGCACGCACACGCACTCGAGCGTGTCGGTACTCACCAACAGAGATCCCGCGCTGGACTACCGCAGCTTCGTGATCTCGCGCGTGGTGGATGGCGTGAAGCGCGCGCTGAACAATTTGGAGCCTGCCCGCGTCGCGTGGGGCACGGGCAAACTGCCCCAGTGGGTCGGCAACCGCCGCTGGCTGCTGAAGGAAGGCTTTGAGAATCCCAATCCGTTCGGCGGAAAGGATCGCGCCGTAATGAATCCCAGCAGTGCGCTCATTCCGCACTTCGCCGGCCCGGCCGGACCGACGAACCCCGAGGTCTATTGCCTCTCGGTGCAAGCCACCGACGGTCGCCAGATTGCGCTGATGGCGAACTACTGGCTGCACTACGTCGGCGGCGTGAACAAGGAAGACTTGTCGGCGGATTACTTCGGCGAATTCTGCCGCCGCGTCGAGCAGGCCCTGGGCGCGCCATGTGTCGGCATTTTGGCCAACGGCCCCTGCGGCGACGTGAACAGCAACGACTACAGCGGCAAGACGCCGGCAGTGAAACGCGAGCCGTATGAGAAGATCAAATTGGTCGCCAACGATCTCGCGCAAGAGGTGCTACGAGTTCGACAGACACTCGCGTATCAGGATTGGGTGCCGCTGAAGGCCGCCGCCAGCGATTTGGAACTTGCCGTGCGCCGTCCGACTCCGGAGATGATTCAGTGGGCCGAAGGCGTGCTCGCCAAGCCGAAGGGCGCCGCGCCCGTGCATCGTCTGGAACAGCCCTACGCCGAGCGCGTGCTGGCCGCACGCGACGCGAAGCCAGACACGGTCCAGGCCGTCATCCAGGCCTTCCGCATCGGCGATCTGGGCATCGCGTCCATCCCATTCGAAGTCTTCACCGAAACCGGCCTCGAAATCAAAGCCCGCAGCCCGTTCAAGGACACCTTCACCATCGAACTCGCCAACGGTAGCAACGGCTATCTGCCCACGCCGAGACAGCACGACCTCGGCGGTTACGAAACGTGGCTCGGCACCAGTCGCGTCGAACGCGACGCCTCAGAAATGGTCGCCCTGAGAGTTCTGAAGATGCTGCATCAAGTGCGCACCGCGCCGTGAGACAAGCAAAGCCCATGATTCCCCAGCGCAATTCCCGATTCTTCGGCTTCAGGGGTGCATGCGCATCCCTGCTCGGAACGCTTGAAGTTTTTCGCACGGCTACCATGTCGGTAGGCCGGGCGGGTGGATCCCCCGGGCAGCCTGACCGCCAATGGCCTGCGGATCGCGACGGGCACGCCTTCGCCCACCGGAACGAAAGGCGGTCAATTCAGCAACACGCGATAAACATCGAACCTATGTGTACTGGCTGCTCGAGATGAAGAGGAGTGATCCCATGAAGAAGCATAATCCGTTCCTCGCTCGATGGTGGTTCACCGAGCTGAAAAGCTGGGAGCCAGGTTTTGTGGGCAAGGAAGAGATCGGCTACGTCGAGTTCGAGAAAGTTAGCCTCGGCCTGTTTCACTTTCGCCACGTTCTCCGAGCGCTCGCCACCTTCGCGGCCCTGCTCCTGATTGGGGGACGCCAGGCGAATTGCAACGCCCAGACCATAACGCCGCCCTGGGTGAAGGTCGCCGAGGATCAGCGAGGCTTTGCGGTGATGCCTTCAGGTAAGCCATTCTTGGCTTGGGGCTTCAACTACGACCGCGATGAAGCAGGCCGCCTGATCGAAGATTATTGGGATGCGGAGTGGAAGAAAGTTGAAGAGGATTTTGCCGAAATGAAGGCTCTGGGAGCGAGCGTCGTTCGCATCCACTTGCAGTTCGGCAGATTCATGGCCGGCCCGACACAAGCCAACGAGAAGTCGCTCGACCGACTCGGCGACCTGTTAAAACTCGCCGAGCGTCTTCACCTGTATCTCGATTTGACGGGCCTCGGTTGTTATCACAAGCAAGACGTTCCCGCTTGGTATGATCAGTTGAGCGAAGTCGAACGATGGGACGCCCAGGCCGAGTTCTGGCGTTCCATCGCCAGTCGTTGCCGGGACAGTTCGGCGGTTTTCTGCTACGACCTGATGAACGAGCCGGTCGTGCCGGGTGGGCGTCGAAAAGGCGGCGAGTGGCTGGGTGGCGCGTTCGCGGGGAAGCACTTTGTGCAATTCATCACGCTCGAGCCAGGTGACCGCCCACGCCCTGACATCGCCCGAAGCTGGATTCGACACCTGACCAAAGCGATCCGCCAGGTGGATCAACGTCATCTGATTACAGTGGGCTTGGTGGACTGGAGTCTGGACCGCCCTGGGCTGACATCCGGCTTCGTTCCCAAGGAGATCGCAGGCGACCTCGACTTTCTCTGCGTTCATCTGTATCCAAGAGCCGGGAAGCTCAAGGAAGACTTGGATACGCTCGCGGGTTTTGACATTGGCAAGCCGGTTGTGATCGAAGAGACCTTCCCACTGAAGTGCTCGTCGAAAGAGCTAGAGGAATTCATCGACGGTTCAAAGCAGCGCGCCTCTGGTTGGATCGGCTTCTATTGGGGGCAGACGCCGGAAGAGCTTCGCAAATCAACGGGCATTGGCGAGGCGTTTACTCTTCAATGGCTCGAACTGTTCCAGCGAATGGCAAGAGAGCGGTAGTCGCCAAATACGAACCAACCGTTCGCGACATGGCTCCACCACGGCTTGGGGAACTCGACTGCTAGTGCGGCAACGCTGGTTGGGAGGCCACCGCGGAGTTGGGGAGTTGTACGGTAAACGTGCTGCCACATCCCAACTGGCTTTGAACGGTAATCTGGCCGCCGATCAGTTCCGCCAAGCGGCGGCAGATCGTCAAACCCAGTCCGCAACCCTGTCGTCGGTCACCGGCGAGGGCGCGCAACTGGGCAAACTCATCGAAGATCCGCTCCAGATCTTCCGTCGCGATTCCGACACCGGTGTCTTGCACTCGAATCTCGATACCGCCGTTGAGTGCATGACTGCAACGAATGGTTACAGTACCGGCGTGTGTGTACTTAATCGCGTTTGTCACGATATTGTCGAGAATGCGAGCCAGCTTGGTCCGGTCAGTGCAGAGCCACACATTGCCGTCGGGCACGTCTTGAATCAGTTGCAATCGCTTCGCTTTTGCTTGGGGAAGGGCGCGGTCATGCTCTTCGCCGAGTAGCTCGTTGAGGTTGAACGTGCTCGAATGCAATTCCGTTGGACCGGCCCGCAATGCCGACATCTCGAGCACGTCCGTGGCAAGATCCCTGAGGAACACGGCATTGGTGTGAAGCATTTGCCCCAACTGTGGTAGCTCGGCCGGCGCTTGCTTGGCTTGTTGAATGAATTCGGCAATGATGCTGATAGTTTGCAGCGGGCTACGAATGTCATGAGATACCGAGGCCAAAAAACGCGATTTGCCCTCGCTGGCCTCTTCCGCCGCTTGCCAGCGGCTATTCAACTCGGCGTTTTGTTGGATGATTACTTCATGCGATGCGATCAACTCGCGATTGATCGCTTCTATCCGGTCATTCTGCTGCCTTAGCGAAGCCGCTTGGGCATCTAATTCCTCGGCCGCCAGGATCAGAATGTGTAGTAATCCTGTCGTAACGATCAGGGTCAATCCCGCCAGCACGCGATTGAGAAAGAATGGTTCGTGGAACGAGAACATGCCGGGAGAGGCTTGGAGGGCATAGACCACGAACGAGGCCACGAGCAGCACCACGGTCAAGCCCCACAGCAGCCGGCGCTTTCGCGCGGCAGCCGCGAGCACCGGCGGCAAGATGTACAGGATTGAGACGTTGAGGTCGACCCATGTCACCGCGTCGACGGCGACTCCCAGAGCGGCGAGAGGAATTGCCGACTTGGCGGCAATCTCCACTGGCCAGTTGGTCAATAGCGCCGATACGTTCGATTTAGTTTTCATAACCAAACCGCCGTCGGATTCGCGCCGACGCTAACGGAAGTCATCGCAATGCTCATCGTGGAGCGTTCCGCGGCATTGTATCCCCGCGGTCGCCAAGTGTCATTATGCATCCGGTAAGTGAAGGTTGCGCACTCTGGGAGCGAGCCAAAGCATGCGCGCGCGAGTGTCCCGCTCGGAGAGAAGTGCGCCAATGTTGACGACGTGACGACGTGCGAAAAAGGGTGATTTCTCGACCTGACTGAACCGCCTCGCCATAACCTCGCTCTCTCTAGCGGTGAAATGCGCCTCGCGATGTTGGAAAGTCGGCCGCCACCTGACGGACCCGTCATCTTCGGACGTAGCTGGCGTTTTTTGTAGGCTCGGCCTTCGGCACCCATTTGAATCGCGCTGTTTGTTCGAGAGCCCTCGGCAACGCGATGGTAGCACCAGGACTGGCCCTTGGAGTGGGCGAAGAGTCAACGAGTCCGTTTCGCACGTGGTACTCTCTTGGCTGACGCGGTTTCTCGTAACGACGTAATGGGGCTTGGGCGATTGACCACGTCGGCGATCGTGACACGCGCGAAAGCCTGTTCCATCGCGGCAAATGCCTCGTCTAATTCGCGGTGCAACGGACACAGGTCGGTGTGCGACGCGAGCCCCAGCGGGCAGGCGCGAATGCGCTGCAGCGGTCCGACCGCCGTGATCACATCGAGGATGGTCATCTGGTCAGCTGGACGATTGAGCGAGTATCCACCGCGTGGCCCGGGTTGCGAGCGCAGGATTTCGGCCTTGATGAGCGCTTGTAGCACTTTATGCACATAACGACGCGGCACATGGATTGCTTTGGCGATCCGTTCACTGGCGTGTGCGCGCCCCGCATCCTGCGCCAGCCAAACTGTCGCACGCAACGCATACTCAGCAGTCTTCTGTAACAACTCCGAGGCCCTCCCGCGACAAATCTACACCTTGACATATAGGTTTGCAAGCGTACCATGCCGGAAATGGAAACAGACTGGCCCGCCTCGGCCATGTTTCCGTACGAACGGTGGCCACCGGCTTTTGACGCCGCGGCGACTTCGGGAGTAGCGAACGATGCATTATCTCTATGGATCGAAGCCAGGTGTCCCGAAAAAGCTGGTGGCAACATTCGGTTCGGAACAACAGTTGCTGGCTTACGTGCGCTGGGCCACCCTCGCGGAACACGATAAAGAATGCAAGTTCGAACAAGGGAGCGCACTTGCCAGCTATCGAGGTTGGAGCCAGGCGGATCATCACCAGGCCGAGGAGGAAGCAAGTTCGGTGCCGCACAACCCTTCGCCAAATATGCTCTGAGGCGCGATCCGCATGGCTTGGCGACAAAACGTGCCGCGGCTTCACCCCGTCACATTGATGCTCGTGTGACCTATTGAGAAGGAGTGTGGATATGACGACGACACACCTGGACGTAACACAGACGGTTGCCGATTGGTCGTCGCGCTACCCCAGTGTAGCGCCAATCTTCACGAAGCACCAAATCGACCTTTGCCGCGACGGCGGCAAAACAGTGATCCAGGCTTGCCGCGAACAAGGGATCGAGCCGAAGGCTCTGCTCGGCGAGTTGGCCGGTGCCGCGCAACCAGCGTTTTGCGAGTTGGGCGCGGACTGGGAAAACGCCTCGATCGGTGAGCTGTGCGACCATATCGAAACGGTCCATCATCGGCATTTGCGGCAGGAGTTGCCGCGGCTGAATGACTTGCTTCAAAAGGTTGTCGAGACTCACCAGGCCGCGCATCCCGAGTTGGACGAGCTACGGCAAAGCTTTGCACGCCTCCGCGGCGGCTTGGAGCGGCATCTTCTGACGGAAACGACGGTGGTCATGCCCGCGCTGCGCGCGGTCGAGAGAGATGGCCTACCGGCAGGTTCGTCACCCGAATACTTGACACAGTTGCTGCGGCAATTGGAAAACGACCATGCCATGATCGACAAGGAACTGAAGCATATGCGGCAGGTGACCCGCGGTTATACGCTGCCACCCAACACCTGCGCGACCTACGGCGCGATGTTGGATGGGTTCTGGGAATTGGAATGGCATCTGCACAAAGGCATCGACGAGGAAGACGAGATTCTGTTTCCCAGAGCGCGTCGGCGTGACGCGGCACTGCGCGGCGCCTAGTCGCCACCCGCGCGAGAGAATCGGCGTTTTATGCCACGCCGCGGCATGACCAAGGGGCGAGGGCCGCGGCAATGAGCTTCGGAACGAGAAGTCGGGGTGACGGTAAAAACCAAAGTCGTTTGAAAGGAGGGATTCGCTCATGGCAATTCCACATGCAAAGAACGGCGAGATTGTTGATGTATACCCGTTGGGTTCCAAATTAGGCGATACCAAGACAACCACCCTGGTCAAAACGCAGGACTTGGAAATCCTCCGGTTGATCGTGCCGGCAGGAAAGGAAATCCCGCGACACGAAGCACCCGGCGAGATCAGCGTTCACTGCCTGGAAGGGTGCGTGGCGTTTACCGCGGTCGGGAAAACCCAGGAACTGTCGGCCGGCCAATTGCTCTACCTTGCCGCCGGAGAGCCGCATGCGCTCAAGGGCCTGCGGGATTCTTCGCTGCTAGTGACGATCCTACTGACTCAAAAGGCAACACCGCACCAGAGTTTCGACGTCGTACAAGAGGCGTCCGAGGAATCGTTCCCGGCCAGCGATCCGCCCGCGAAGACAATCGTTGTTCGGCCGTAGAACCGCTCGCCGCGTGGGAATCTCGTCATGGACCATCGATCGCAAGTCGCGGGGGATGAGCGTGAGTCATTCGAGGTTCGCGTTCTCCGTCAGGACCGGCCGGACGGCGCGAGCTACTGGCAGCACTTCCGGCTCGGTCGGGAACCGGGTCTGAACGTCACGGCGGTGCTCCAGCGGATTGCCGCACATCCCGAAACCGCGTCGGGAGAACACGTCGCTCCCGTGACCTACGAGGCCAATTGCCTGGAAGAAGTCTGCGGTTCTTGCACGATGCTCATCAATGGCCGCACGCGCCAAGCGTGTAGCGCGCTGGTTGACAAACTTCTGGCGGACTGCCCCGGCCGCATCGAGTTGCGGCCGTTGAGCAAGTTTCCGGTCATCCGCGACCTGCTCGTCGATCGGCGGCGCCTGTTTCGAGCCTTGGAGAAGGTTCACGCCTGGCTCCCCGTTGACGGGTATTACGATCGGGGGCCTGGCCCCCGCCAATCGCCAAGCGAGCAGCAGCAGGCTTACCCCTTGAGCCAATGCATGAGTTGTGGTTGCTGTCTGGAGGCCTGCCCGCAGTACTTGCGGGTCGAGCTATCGCGAAAAGCAGGCGAGTCCGACGCCGACTTCGCAGCGCGCGAGAAAGTGGCTTTCGATCAGGCGTTTTTTGGCGCACATGCCATGAATCAGGTGGTGCTCTTGAATTCTCATCCGGCCGGCAGCTTTCAGGCGACCGAGCGGCTGGAGATAGCCATGTCCACCGGTGGAGTACAGATGTGCGGCAACGCCCAGAACTGTACCGCTGTTTGTCCGAAGCATATCCCGCTGACCGATTCCTGGGGACGCATCAACCGGGCGACGACGATTCGCGCCCTGCAACGGTTATTCGATCACTAACAACCTCCCCTGCTCAGGTAGGTGACTCATGCTACAACTCAAGCGAGTTTACGAACGGCCTTCTCGAAAGGACGGTATGCGGGTGCTGGTCGATCGACTGTGGCCACGCGGCCTGACCAAAGAGCGCGCGGCGGTAACACTGTGGTTGAAGGACGTGGCTCCGAGCACGGAACTACGCAAGTGGTTCGGCCATGATCCCGCCAAATGGAAAGAATTCCAGGCCCGCTATCGAAAGGAACTTCGAGAGAAGAAAGAGAGCCTGGAGTTGCTGAGGCAGAAGAGCGAAGAACAGATCGTCACCTTGGTGTATGGCGCCCGGGATGAAGAACACAACGAAGCGATCGTCTTGAAAAAGGTCATCGAGGGCCGTCGCTGATGCCAGTCCACCTCGGCCGAGGCTTTTGGACGAGCAAGACGGCGGGAACCAATTCGCTAGAAAGGAAGGCGCGATGCGTTATTTGGCTCTCGCCACCGACTATGACGGCGTGATCGCCAGCGATGGGCGAGCATCCGACATGGCCATAGCGGCGATCGAACGTGTGCGGATGTCGGGCCGGCGCGTGATTCTGATCACCGGCAGGCGATTGGACAATCTCCAGGAGAGTTTTCCGAATCTCTCGCTATTTGACTACGTTGTCGCCGAAAACGGCGCCACCGTTTACGATCCCCGCTCCCGTGAAGAAACGCTGCTCGCGGACCCACCCTCTCCAGAGTTCATTGATCGACTCCGAGAGCTAGGGGTCAACCCATTGGACATTGGGCGAGTGATTGTCGCCACCTGGTTGCCTCATCACAATGCGGTGCTGCAGGCGATTCAGGAAATGGGGTTAGAGTTGCTGGTGGTTTTCAACCGCGCCGCCGTCATGGTGTTGCCGCCTGGGGTCAACAAGGCGACTGGGATGGACTATGCCTTGCGCAAGCTGGGGCTCTCCATGCACGAGGTCGTCGGTGTCGGCGACTCGGAGAACGACCACTCCTTTCTTGCGCGGAGCGAATGCGCCGTGGCCGTGGCGAACGCGGTGCCTTCGATTTGCAAGCTCGCTGACATCGTGACGGAAAACAAAAATGGCGCCGGCCTGGCGGAGCTGATTGACGACCTGGTCTCCAACGATTTGAGTCGCATGCACGGCCGAATCCGCAAGAATCTAGTTCCGATTGGGCGGCGAGTCGACGGCGCCACGGTGACCGTGCCTCCCTATGGCCAGAATATCCTGATTGCCGGGCCTTCCGGAAGCGGCAAGTCCACCGTCACCGCTGGAGTCATCGAGCGGCTCACCAAGTTGGCGTATCAGGTATGCGTCATTGACCCCGAGGGAGACTACGGAACCTTACAAGATGTCATCACGCTGGGAAATCAAAACCACGCGGTCTCCGTGAACGAGGTGCTGGCACTCCTCGAAGATCCAAAGATTACGCTCAACGTCAATCTGCTGGGCATTCCACTTGCCGATCGTCCTGGGTTTTTTGGGCAACTATTTCCGAACTTGCATGCCATGCGGACTCGCACCGGCCGGCCGCATTGGATCGTCCTCGACGAGGCTCATCACCTGATCCCGGCCGAATGGTCGCGCGTCGGCCGCGCCCTGCCGCGGGACGTGGGAGAAACCGTGCTGGTGACCGTGCATCCAGAACACATCGCGCCCCTGGTGCTAGCGACGGTCGATACGGTCATTGCGGTCGGGCCTTCGCCGGACAGAACCATGAAGCAGTTTGCCGACGCAATTGGCCAACCTCTCGCCTGGCCTGACGGCCTGACGTATCAAAAAGGGATGGCCGTCGTCTGGTTTTGGCGGCAGGACGCGGCCCCGTTCCCCGTCGAAATCTTGCTCGGGCAATCCGAGCGAATCCGTCACCACCGCAAGTATGCCGAAGGCAACATGCGCCAGCACAGCTTCTTTTTTCGAGGGCCCAAGAACCGCCAGAACCTCAAGGCGGCGAATCTGGTCACGTTTTCACAGATTGCCGAGGGAGTCGATGAAGAAACATGGCTGTTTCATTTACGCCGGGGAGATTACTCGCGTTGGTTCCGAGCCGCCGTGAAAGATAGCTACCTGGCGGATCAAACCGCGCGGATCGAACAACGACAAGACCTGCGTCCGGCTGAAACCCGCAAGTTAATCCGAAGTCTTATCGAAGCGCGATACACCTTGCCCGAGTAGACTGCCACGACGCCGCCACGATGATGATAGAATCACACGGTTTTATCCCATCGTGGAAGTCGCTGCTCGAAGGCGTGGCATCGAAGCGCAAAACACTCGTCAAGTAAGGATTGTTTGGCGACGCCAAGGCAAGGTTGATACGGCGCGAGACAGGACAAAACCACAAGACAGGAATCATTCGCATGCGCGTTCGGCGGAAGGAGCTTCTGCTTTTTACGGCTCCCATCGTGTTGGCGCTTGTCGCCGCGTACGTGCAGTGCGCTTTCGTCGGGTTGCCGGCGGTACCTCCCATCGAGAGCAGCGCAAATAGCCAGCCTGTTCCGCCTGGCTTTTCTGTCGGGTTACGCCTTACACATTACGTCAATCTGTTCTTGATGATTCTGCTGGTCCGCAGCGGATTGCAGATTCTCATGGACCATCCACGGCTCTACTGGAACGTGCATTGCACTCCGGGCACCGAATGGGCCCGCTTTACGCCGGTCGAGGTACCGAAAGACCAGGTGTGGACCGCAAAGCAAGATGCTCGTCACCTCTCTCCCTGGATTGGTTTGCCCGGGTACCGACATACCATCGGCATGGCGCGGCACTGGCATTTTCTCAGCGTGCTGTTTTGGGTGGTCAACGGCGGGGTTTACGTCACCTTGCTGTTCCTTGACGGCCATTGGCGCCGGCTGGTCCCCAGCGGTTGGCATGTCTTAACTGACGCCTGGGCTGTTTTTGTTCACTATGCCACGTTCCACTTGCCGCCGGAGCCGGATGGCTTTTATCAGTACAACGCCTTGCAGCAACTCTCCTACTTCGGCGTGGTGTTCGTACTGGCGCCGCTCGCCATGATCACCGGCCCCTCCATGTCGCCCGCGTTGACGAATCGATTTGGTTGGTATCCGAAGCTTCCCGGCAATCGCCAAATTGGCCGATCGCTCCATTTCCTGATTATGTGCGCGTTTGTCATGTTCATCGTCATTCATGTGGCGATGGTTTCGATCACGGGGTTCGCGCGGAACATGAACCACATCGTGCTAGGCACGGACGCGATCAGCATGAGCGGCGTTTTTGTCGGCATGTCGGGCCTGGCGGTCATTTTCGTCGCGAACGCGCTCGCCAATTGGGCGGCGTGGCGGCACCCACGCGTGGTGCAGCATGCCGCGCGCGCCATCGTCACGCCGATCATGAGCTTTTTCCTTGATCGGCCCTCGCCGTGCGCGGAGTTTCGCCGCGAAGACATTTCGCCCTTTTTTTGGGCCAATGGCAAGGTGCCCACGAGCGATGAGTGGAAAGAGCTCGCGGCGCACCGCTTCCAAGACTACCGGCTAAAAATTCATGGCCTCGTGGAAAACCCCGTCGAATTGTCGCTGGATACCCTGGGAGCACTGGGGAAACAGACCCAGATCACGCTGCACCATTGCATTCAAGGCTGGTCGGGCATCGCGGCCTGGGGCGGCGTGCCGTTGGCGGAAATCATCAAGCTGGTCCAGCCCAAGGCCAATGCCGACGCGGTGGTCTTTTACTCCTTCGGCGAAGGAGGCCACGGCGGCGAGTTCTACGATAGCCTGTCGATGGCAAACGCCCGACATCCGCAGACATTGCTCGCCTATGAGATGAACTTCCAGCCGTTAGGCGAGTTGCACGGAGCGCCCCTGCGGCTGCGAGTCGAGAACCAACTCGGCTTCAAGATGGTCAAGTGGATTCGCGCCATCGAGTTTGTCGAGAGTTCCCGATCGGTCGGCCGTGGCGAGGGAGGCTATAATGAGGACCAAGAATACTTTGGCGAACTCGCCAGCATCTGAGCGGCGACGCAGCCAGGCCGGCGTGATTCGCGGCCAAGGAGGCAAACAGCAAGTTGCCAGGAGAAGCCAGTCTGGCAATTGGATTGTCGAAGCATGCGGCCAGTAGCGGACTTGGTATCGAGCCGCGCTGGAATCGTAGCGACAAGGATGGCACGAGTCGCGCGCGGAAGGTGAATTATGTGGGCTGATCCTACCATCGGCGAAACTAAGGACGGCGGCATGGCTGTCCAACGATGGGAAAATGAAGGGGGGCGAGTCCTCCTGGACAATGGTCCGGCGAACATTGGATCTTCGCGCACCACTCCCGCGGCCAAGACGCTTCCCAAAGTGTTCATCGTCGGCGGCGGCTTTGCTGGCATCGCGGCGGCCAAAGCGTTGGCGGGCGCGCCGGTCGATGTCAGATTGATCGATCGCCGCAATCACCACGTGTTTCAGCCCTTGCTGTACCAGGTCGCAACGGCCTCGCTGTCGCCGGCGGATATTAGCGCGCCCATCCGGACGATCCTGCGCGACCAAGAAAATTGTCAGGTCGCGATGGCCGAGGTCACCGGCGTGGACATTGCCGGCAAACGGCTGATGTTGGCCGGCGGGCACGTTGGCTACGACTACCTCATCCTGGCGGCCGGAGCGACGCATGCCTATTTCGGGCATGAGGAGTGGGCCGCGATCGCTCCCGGCTTGAAGAGCATCGACGACGCGACCGAACTGCGCCGGCGCATCCTCCTCGCTTTCGAGTCGGCGGAGTACGAGGGGGATGAAGCCGAACGCCGCGCGGCGTTGACCTTTGGGATTGTCGGCGCGGGCCCTACCGGCGTCGAACTCGCGGGCGCGATCAAGGAAATCGCCGGGCAGACGCTGCCGAGAGATTATAAGCACATCGACACGCGAACAACGCGCGTCATCCTCTTTGAAGGGGCTGATCGTGTGCTGCCCCCCTTCCCCAAGGAACTGAGCGCCCGCGCCCAGCGCGACCTGGAGCGCATGGGCGTGGAGGTGCGCCTGAATTCGATCGTGACCAATGTCACGCGGCGCGGCGTTACCGTCGGCAATGAGGTGATTCCCGTGCGCAATGTTTTTTGGGCGGCGGGCGTCAAGGCCAGCGCTCTCGGGCAATCATTGGGCGTGCCGCTCGACAAAGCGGGGCGCGTGATCGTCGGGCCTGATCTGACGATCCCGGGACACCCCGAGGTGTTCGTCGTCGGCGACCTGGCGGCGGCCAAGTCCGCGGATACGGGCAGACCGGTGCCAGGCGTTGCGCAGGGCGGCATCCAGATGGGCCGCTACGCCGGATCGACGATCGCACGCGAGGCCGCGGCTCGGACCGCGCGAACGGCGCGATCGGCCTTTGTCTACCGCGACAAGGGTTCCTTGGCCATCATCGGCAAAGCGAAGGCCGTCGCCCACATCGGCCGGTGGAAGGTCGGCGGCTTTCTCGCTTGGCTCCTTTGGGGCGGCGTCCACATCCTGTTCCTCATCGGCTTCCGCAACCGCCTCCTGGTCCTGAGCAGTTGGTTCTGGGGCTGGCTGCTTAACGCCCGCGATGCTCGCCTTATCACGGGCAATTCACGACTTGATCTCCGGGTTCCCCACCCTCCCGACTTCATCCCAGACAACCCGGCCGCGGAAGAGGGCGACGGCTCCACGCATAGCCCTGATTGACGCGCGTAGGAGTTAGACGAATGTCGGGCTCACATCACAGTTGCCTCTACCAGTCGAAGGTGGTCGCGGTATCCGACCATTGATACGCGCCCGCACTGCTCCAAGGCGGCTGTCATCAGCCTCAAAACGGCGGTGACTTTTGGCATGACCGCCGCGCCAGGTCAACGAGCGAAGTCTTGCGGCACACACTCCACCACGCAGCGGAACCCATCGCAGCGCCAACGACGCGTGGAGGGCTGATTGCCGCGAAAGGAGGAGAGCAGCGGCTTGGGCGCGCTGCTGCCCCACGAGGCGCCCCGCAGGACGTGATCCTGCTGTTCCGCGTTGAACCAGTCGTCACACCATTCCCAGACGCTCCCGCCGAGATCGTGGATGCCGAGTTCGTTCGGCGGGAAGCTCATCACGGGTGAGGTGATGGCGAATCCATCCGCATAGCCGGCGACGATTTTTTCCTGGGGATACTGCGTCCGGCATTCCTCATCAGCGTAGTTGCCCGCGCCTTTCGTGGGCGGCCATTGCCTGCCCCAGGGATACACTTCGGGAACCTTGCCGCTCAGGCTTTCGGGCGTGACGCCGCCGACAGGCTCTTGGTCTCCGATGCCAACCGCGATGCTCCACTCGCGATCCGTCGGCAGGCGATACTTGCGGCCTTCCTTTTTGCTCAGCCATTCGCAGAAGGCAGTCGCGTCGTCCCAGCTCACGTTCACCACGGGATGGTCGTCACCGGCGCTTGCGGTACGGCTGCCAAGTTTCACGTCCTTCCACAAAGCGTCCGCGCTGGGATTCTCGGCAACATAGCGCGCATAGTCGGCGCGGCGAGTCTCATGGATGCACATGAGCGTCCGCGTGCCCGGAATGGGTACAAACTTCATCCCGAGGCGATTAGTGAAAGGCTGGGCGGCCGCGGCCTTCAGCGATACATGGCCCGGCAACGCGCCGGGCACGTGATTGAAATCGAAGTCATTCACCGCCTCGGCGGCGAGTGTGGCGACGCGATGGTGCAATTGATAAACAGCGGGCCGTGTGTCGGCAACACCGTCCACGTAGCGGTTGCACAGGAAAACCACGAAGGTGCGCGAGTAAGGGTCAATCCACAACATCTGTCCGGTCCAGCCCGTGTGACCGTAGCCGCCGATGGGGAACAACGCCCCGCGCGCGGGAGTGTAGTCATGCGGCGGCTTGCGGTAGGGTGTGTCGATGTCCCAGCCCAGCCCGCGGCGCACCGGCAGATTGCCCGCGTCGGGGCTGACAAGCCCGGGTGGGCTTTGCACACTGGTCATGAGCCTCACGGTATCGGGCTGGAAGACTCGCTCACCATCGAGTTCGCCAAAGTTCAACATCATGCGGGCGAAGCGCGCCACATCCGCCGTGGTCGTGAAGAGGGAAGCATGAGCCGCCACTCCGCCGGTGACACGCGCCACGGTGTCGTCCACCTGCCCGCGCGCGGGCGCGCTCGATGGCGCGACACGCTTTAAGCGATCACCGCTCGGACGAAACACCGTGTCGTTCATGCGCAGCGGGAGGAAAATCTCCGTGGTGCAGAACTCATCGAACTTCCGGCCCGTCACGCGCTCGATCACGCCGCCGAGCACCATCGTGCCGGCGCTGCTGTAGGAAAACCTGGTGCCCGGCTCAAACAACAGCTTGGTGCGGCACGCCTGGGCGATGGCATCGGCGTGACTGCCAAAGGGCGGCAAGGCCGGATTCAGATTCACCGGGAGGCCCGAACTGTGCAGCAACAGATGCCGGATCGTCACCCGCTCGCGGCCCTCGCCGGTGAACTCCGGCAGATGCTTCGCCACCAGGTCATCCACGGTCATCAATCCGCGCTCGACGCACAGCATCGCCGCGCTCGTCGCCGCGACGACCTTCGTGACGGAAGCCACGTCGAACAGGGTGTCCTCCGTCATGACCTCCGCGGCGGGCTTCGTCGCGCGTTGACCGAAGGCCTTGTGATAGGCCGTGCCATCACGTTCAACCCACACCGCGGCACCGACGATTATGTCCTCAGCGACGGCCTTCTTGATGGCAACATCGAGTTCGAGGAGTTTGTTGGCGTGGAATGCCTTCGGAGCCGTGGGGGCGGTCTCCTTGTGCTGCGACTCGCCATCGGCAAACGTGGCGAGCGTGAACGCGGTAAACACAGACAGATAGAAGAATCGCGGCATCGGAATTCAGTTCGCTTTCACAAAACGCACAATCACGTCCGCCCCTTGCCACGGCGCGGTGAGTTCGATGGGCTTTCCACCGCTTACTTCGTCGCCTTGCGCGGCCACGCCATCAGCCGCGCGGAACCATTCGACGGCAAACTTCCCGCTCGCGGCGCTCAAATCCACCACGAGGCGCGCGGGCTTGTCGGCAATCGACTGTGTGTGCTGGTCATCGGCGCCATCCGCGTGCGGGTGGAAGATGAGGAATTCGGTGTGCCCACGTCGCGTGAGCTTCGGAGCGCGCGCGCCGGTTGCGCCATCGGCGTCCTTCACGAGCGCGTGGTCCGGCGAGAACTTGCCGAGATCGATCTTTCGCTGCTCGAAATAATCGCGGATGACTTTCACCGAGTCGAGGCCGGTGAGTGCCTCGGTGAACGTGGTCCCCGGCCGCTTGCCACGGGTGGCGGCGCGCGCGCCGGGGTCAGTGTAGGGATGCACGGCCCACCAGCATCCGCCGTAGTTGGCGGAGCCGCCGGAAAGCAGCCAGGCCCAGAAGAGACGGCGCTGCCAGAAGTCCATGTGCGCCGGATCGCGGCGGGGGCCGTGATCCTGCTCGTAGCGGTCCTCGCCGAGGAAGACGGGCTTGTGGAACGCCTGGTAGCGTCCGTATTCCAGCGCGCCGAGGTCGTGCTCATGCTCGATGTGAATGTAGGTGGCCCAGGCTTCATCGCCAAAGGCGAACGGCAGCCGCCGGGCGTGTCCGGCGGAGCGCGGATGCTGCCAGGGATCGTGCTGCTGCAACCACGCTCCCGCCTCCCGTGCCATCGCGTTGTTGTTTGGAAAGCCATCGCCGAAGTGCGCATCGTTCACGATGAGCCAGAAAATCTGCGGATACGCGGCGTAACGAGCGATGAGATTCCGCAGCAAGCGCTCGCGCTGCGCGGGCTGGAGCGCGGCCCAGAGGCGGTCGTCGGTGTGGTAGCCCGCCAGCGGAAACAGGATGAGCTGCACGGCCACATCCGGGTGAGCCTCCAGCAGCATCCGCAGCCGCCGATCGGCGCACTGGAGATTGTCGAGTCGAAGACGGTCGCTACTGTCATCCACGAAGAACCAGCGCCTCCACGCACTCCTGCTCTCCTGGAAGCCCTCCTCGCCGCCGGCCAGAAAGCAGCGCAGGGAGGTGATGCCGCGCTCCACATCATCGCGAACGTAATGGGCGGCCACCTCGTCGGGAACGGGCGCGCCGTTGCCGTCGTGCGCGCAGAGCAGGAAGTAGGCGGTGTCGCTGAGGTTGAGAAACCAGTGCCCGTCCTCGGTGATCCACTGACGCGGATTCTGCGGGTACGGCAGCAAACGCCCACGCAGCTTCGAATCGACGACTTCGAACGTGCCGCTCGCGCCGTCGAGCTGTTTGTCCGTCGCGCAGCGCGAGGACCAACTCCACTCCCCCACCTCGCTCGCATACACTCGCGCGCGCCAGGCGCCATCTCCGTCGTAGAAGGCGTGAACCGCCTTCGCCTGCGGCGCTCCCGATGGCGGCGTGAAGGTGACGGTCGCCAGCGTGTCGAACGGATTTGCAACCGTGCCATCGCCTTTCAGCGTGACTTCATGCACGCCGAACTTCACCGCCTTCTCCGTGTTCACGGTGAAGTTCCGCGCGCCGTCCGACTGCTTGCGCGGCGCGCGCAGTTCCTGCGAGTGAAGCGGAAAGGTTGCCGTCGCGGCGAGCAAAAGTGCGAGTGAAGTGAAGGGAATGAGGCGCTTCATCGGGTGATCACATGGGGGCGGTGGAGAAAGCCAGCTTCAGTGCTAGAGCAAGTTTTCAGTTTGAACCGCACTTGATCGGCTTTCCCCCCAAAGGCTGATGACGAGGCCGTCACAGCTGGCTAGACGCAGGCCGGCTTTCATTTGTCTATTGAACCATCAAGCAGACTGCTCCGCAAAAACTCGAGCACTTCGGACTCGAACTGCGGTTTTGAATCCCCTGCGCCCACGGCGTGGTTGTCATTTGGGAAGATCACGAGTTTGGACTTTACGCCAGCCTTTTGCAGCGCCTCGTGCATGCTGCTTGCCTGGACTTCGGGGATGAGAAAATCCTTCGCTCCAAAGAGCAACAGGAACGGGGCGGAATGGCGGTCCACATGACTGCGGGGAGAAGCTGCCTCCGCGCCGGCGGAGCCGACGACATCTTCCACCAGCCAATGGACTGGTTTGCCGAGCTGCCAGCGGTCGGCTTTCGGATCGGGGGGCTGGCCGAAGACATTGCAGGAAGGCAACGGAATCGTGAGGTCATTGGGGCCCGCGATGTTCACCACGGCGTTCACTCGGCTGGAATAGGAAGCAAGTTCCGGGTCTGAGTTGTCGCGCGTCTCCATCGTGCCTAGTAGAGCGACCAAGTGTCCGCCTGCCGAATGACCATAGGCTCCCAGGCGTTGAGGCTCGATGCCAAAAGCCTCGGCATGACGGCGAATCCACCGCACCGCGCGCTGACAGTCGTCCAAAGCCGCGGGGAAACGGTTCTTCGCTGGTGCGGAAGGATCCTTGAATCGATCGGCACTGTTGCACAGACGGTAGTCAATGGAGAATGTCGTGTAGCCCTGCTGCGCCAACCAGCGAGATGACGCGGCTAAGTCGGAGCGTTTCCCATCCACCCAGCCGCCGCCATGAACCACGATCACGCCGGCGCGAGTCTCTGGACTGCCAGGGGCTGGTGGATAGATGTCCAGCAGAAGTTTTTCGCCATCAACACATCCATACTCGCGCACCAGTGGGGCAGTCGCGGCATTGCCGGCGGGGGCGGTTTGGGCGCAGGCCGGGGACGCAACGAGGAGAACGGGCAGCAGGTGAAACCAAAAGCTCGCGCGGAGGGGCAGGTGGCGTTTCATGGGGTTAAGTCTATCCTCAGCGTGGCCCTTTCAGCGAATGGAAAACTCCCAGAACAGTTCCTCCGATTTCAAGTACTCCCGTACCAGACCATCATGCACGGGTGACGTGCCTGTGGTGTGGTCAAGGAGCGCGGCTTTCTTTGTCTCATATTCTTGCGGCGTGAGTTTCAGTCGCATATTCGGTTCCTGGGGCAATGGGTCGCCATGCACAACGTAGGAGAGGAAGCGACCTTGAAACGCCGCCTTGCGCGACGCTTCTAGCGCCAGCCAAAAGGCGGCGCGATGATCCCCGTGCTTGTCCGATTCGTGCGATACAAAAACCTCCCGCGGCTTTCGCGCGCGGATGATCTCCGCCAGATCAGCGACCACGCTCGATTTCACATACAGCGCCGAGCTGCCGTGGGCGAGGGAATGGTAGTCACGCGCGATCAGACCATACGTCTCGCGCTGCTGTGTCAATATCTGCTGGAAGACCGCGCTGCCATCCAGTCGCCACATTGTTTCCAAGCCGCCGTCCGGGTAACCGAGAAACATCAAATCGTCATGCGGTACGCCGAGGCGTTTCAGCGCGCTTGCGGAGTGCTCCTGCCGCAACGCGCCCGCCTTCATGAAGTCATCCGGCGCGAGCTCGTCTGGCTTCTTTTTTGCCACGGCGGCCGCGAGCGCCACGTACCCGTCACCGTTCGTCAAAACTACCACGGTTGCTCGCTTTTTCTCCTCGACAGCGCGCAGGATGACGCCCGCGCAGCCGATGACCTCATCATCCGGATGCGGCGCGACAATCAGTACGTCACCCACGGCCCCAGCGCGAGTGGCAACGGCGAGAACAAGGACACCCGCGAGGAAGCGGGGGTAATTGAAAGTGGGCATGGCTTTGACTTTCGCCTTTTTCGTCTCGGGAGAGTGCCAGCGCAACCAGGCGGCGCAAGCCTTTATCACTGATCGGGTTTTCCCAAGTAGCCTCCGCTCGGATAAGCTTCGAGCGGCAACCGCCTTGCCATCTTAACCGAAGTCCTCGCTGAAGTATCGCGGGCGCTCCTGACGCTCGGCAGCCGCCACCCGCCGTAAAGCTGATTCTGGCGTCGTTTCGCTGATCCGTCCACCGGAAAGTCGCCCCCCCGTTCCCCAACTTAAATCGGCGCTGTAATCGACGTTCAGCCTGAACGTCGCCGCGTCGGCCGCCGCACTACCGCGCACCACAAGGCTGTCAGGGGCGAGTAAATCACGGCTGGTACATTCCTGGGCAATGAGAGCCGGCAGCCGCGCGCCTTTCTTCCAGCCGTTTGCCTGGGCCTTGTAGAGCGGCAACACGTGCCGCTCGGCGGTCACGGTGACGACATCGGCGGGCGGAATGTCCAGCCGCGAGATTTATGCCAAGCCGGTGGCACCTGAGGCCGTGAAGCTGACTTCGAGTTGCCAGTCGGCCACAATCCTAATCGCAACCTGGGGCAAGTCGCCCGCGCGTGTGGAGGGCACATTAGCCATGCTCCACAACAGGGCGAAAACGCTCAGGCAAACATGATTGGAATTCATTGCAATACCCGACTGGTGGTGTAATTGCCGCTGAAGTTCGTCGCCTGGTCGCCTTCCGAGGCAAGCTCACGGCGTTTGCAATGTTGGCGACTGGTAACAAGGCGATGCCGGCGCTAGTCGCGCTGGCGCGGCAACGCCACGAACACCCAATCGTCGTTCGTCGGCGCGGAATAAACATGTCCGTCGCTCTTCAGCACGGCCACTGATTTGCCTTCGCGAGGATCAAACCAAGCGAAACGCGAAAACGACGAGGCTTCTGACGGAGCAAGCCTGATTTCGCCGCCGACCGGCAGGTAGGCCACGAGGCTTTCTTTTTTCTTGTCGGTCGCAATCGCGATGAACCTGGTGGGGTCGTCGCGCCCCGGTTGCGCCGCGAGCACCTCGGGGGCAGGCCGCAAGTTCCACCATTCCATCCCCTCGAATAAATCAACGACGTGTTTCATCTGCGCGCCGCCCGGCAGTTCCAGCGCTTCCTTCCACCTCTTGGCGACGCCACTTCCCGCGTGAGCGGCCGGCGTGCCGCCACTTTCGGTTTGCCAACTCCAAATGCCATGCGCGCCGTACGTCACGCCCGCGATCGGTGCGTTCAGCAGGCTCCAATACGTCGCCCGGCGAACGCTGTACGCCGAGTGCGGTCGTTTCGATTGATAGGCGATATGATCCTCGTACGGCGGTTCCAGGTTGATGATCGGCCGAATTGGTTTCGTGTTCCAATTCTTGGCAGCGGGCCCGTCAACCAGCCACTGAAGCGTCTTGACGTCGTCGCCGTGTCCGCTTTGGTAGCTAAGGAAGCTCAGCCACTTTTCGTCGCGCCAGCCGTTGTTATTCCAGGGCCAATTCATTCCCGTCGGGTGTGTCGTCACCACGGCGTCCGGAAAGTCCGCGAACACGCGCCGCCCAATCCGCCGCCACCGGGTCGACTCTTCCGGCGTGTACCGATTGTCACCGGCCAAAATCCACACGACGGGTCGCTTTGTATAGCGCTCGACCTGAAAGCGACAGAGCCGCACCAGATCGTCTTCGTTGAGTTCAGTTCCGGCGTCCCCCTTCGTATGCGCCCAAGCCAAAACCGGGGCGGCGACGAGGCTGTGTCGCTCGATGGCGTCGAAGTAGCGATCAAGCCGGGCAAAATAATGTTCGTTAATCGCGAGCGGGTCACGGCTGGTGTACGCGATTTGCCCTGCGGCATCCGCTGGGTTCACGCGCCACGGACAAATGGCGTTGAATTGTACGACGCTGAAACGCTTCGCCTTGCGGTCGACAAGGTATGTATTCCAATCGTCAAGCGACGCGACGGCAGGTCCGCTCCAGACGGTGTCGGCCAGCCAGAAAAATGGCCTCCCGTCTGTTGTTTCCAAGCAAGTCTTCCCCGACACAACGCGCAACCGCGGTGGAGCGTCGTCGGCGAAAGCGAGACAGGTAAACAGGTCCGCGACGAGTGCCGAAGCGACGAACAAGAATAAGCGCATAGTGAGGAATGTTTGAGCGCGCATGACAAGAAGATGACTCCGCCGAGTTTTCCCAAATCGCCTCCGCTCGGATAAGTCTCGAGCGGCAACCGCCTCGCTATCTTAACCGAAGTCCCCGTTGAAGTATCTCGGGCGCTCCCGACGCTCGGCAGCCGCCACCCGCCGTACAGCTGATTCTGGCGTGGTTTTGCGCCCGCGGTCGCGGTAACTGCGAAGGGCGTTGGCGTTCTCCGCGAGGGCTTCAGCAAGCGATTGTTCGAGCAGCGACCGCAAGTCGGGGAACATCAACAAGCGCGACGTACGCCGCGATTTCAGGCTGTCCGCCATGCTTGCCGCAGTCGACGTTTTCGGAGGAAATACGGAAGCACTGCTAGCTGTGCTTCGCGCCAATCGCGGCGAGTGTCCACCGGAAAGCAACACCTGCCTGGCGATGCCAAGTTGGCCTTGTTGCATCCCTTTCGCGGCATTGAATTACGTGCTCGTTGAATTACTAGGTTTCTGTGAAATCTCAAGTTCCCCGAGTCGATGAATCCACGCGGGGCACTCTCTTTCCGCGACGTTTGCCAGCATTGTCAGCAGGCAGCGCTGAAGGGCCAACTCGCTCCATGACAACCTGTCGCTTATGGCCCTCCGCATAGTACTGTTGACGATGATCGTGGCGTGCGCGGCGCGGACATTGTGCGCGCAGCAAACGCTCGAAGCCGATGGCAGCGATTACGAACGGCTCGTTTTACCATACACCCCGGCTTCGATTCTCGCGCCGCAACCTTCTAATCCTGAATTGCCGCCAGCGCCCTCGGACGTTGACCGCTTTCAGCAACTCGAAGCCAGAATCCAACTACTGGAAGACGAGGCCAAGCAAAAAGCCAAGGCCGACAACTCGAAGCCGCTAGTACGGACATCGCTCGAATTGCAACTCGACGCTTACCGCGTCGCACAAGATGCCACCAACCTGCAACAGGTGGGAGAAAGCCCCAACGGGCTCGCGTTCCGTCGGGCACGGTTTGCGTTCATGGGGGATTACAGCGTGGCCTCGTATCGCTTCGAGGTCGACTTTGCCCAGCCAGGCCGCCCATCGTTCCTGGACATGTGGGCGGCCATCAATGCGCTGCCAATCCTGGGGCAAGTGAAAGCGGGCAACTTCTTCGAGCCATTCGGGCTCGAGCGATTGACGTCCAATCGCTATGCGCCGTTCATGGAGCGCAATTTGCCCGACCAGCCGTTCGATCCGCAACGTAATCCCGGCATCCAAGCCATGAATCAATGGAATGGCGAGAATGGCACCTGGGCCATCGGAGTGTTTCGCGCGCGCAGCGATAATTTCGCGGATTCGACCAGCTTTGGCGGCGGCCCGGCGGTTACTGGCCGACTCACTTGGCTGCCCTATTACGACGAACCAAGCGGAGGGCGCTATTATACGCACGTGGGGACCGCCTTTAGTTATCGTTCGGCGCTCAACCACTCCGTGGTGTTCGAGGCCCAGCCCGAGGCTCGCCTCGGCGCGGCGTCGCCAAACATTCCCTTTTTTCTCAACACCGGCCCGATCGCGGCCAACGCCTTTTCCTTGCACGGCTTCGAGTTCGCCGCCTCGCGAGGGTCGTTGTACGTGCAGGGGGAAGCAACGCTGATTCCGGTGCAAACCATCGGCAACGGGACGGCGGTGTTCTACGGCTGGTATGCCCAGTCGGGATACTTTCTGACCGGAGAACACCGGCCCTATCGACGAGAGGCGGCCACGTTTGATCGCGTGCAGCCGCTGACTGAGTTCTTTCGCGTGCGAACGCGCCGTGGAATCGGCATGGGGTTGGGCGCGGTGGAAATCGCATCACGCGTGTCGCAATTGAATCTCAGCGATCAAGGGATCGCAGGTGGTCGAATGACCGACGTGACGATTGGTCTGAATTGGTATTTGAATCCCTATACCCGAGTGACGACCAATTACATTCACCCGATTCTTTACGACCTAATTGGCGTTGGCCAAGCGGACGTCTTTGGCTCACGAATTCAGTTTGATTATTAGCGCCAACACGCATGGCATCTGCTGGCGGCCATTGGCTTTTAGAAGAACCGCGGTTGCAGTCCTTGCTTCGGCGTCGTGGACGACGATCGGTGAGCCGATATGGGGGCGTTCATCAGTAGAGCGATTCGTTGATCGGCCTCCCTACCAAATGCCTCCAGGTCCCGCCAATTGCCCCGAGGTGGCCGGAATAACGACGCGGCCCACGGTAGATGTCGCCATTGGGGGTCTCGGCAAGCCTCGCTGGTAATCATGTACCGTCCTTCGCAAACTATGATCCAAGTCGCCGCGCCCCCCCCGCAGCGCCCGGGTTTCTAGGATTGTGTACGCTTGGAAAGTTTTATCGCCACGAAGCCAATGGCATTCTTATGGATTAGCTGATGTCTGATGCTGATCCTGCTTCACGCCTGCAACGCGGCGGCCCAGCGTGGTTTCATACGACGCGGTGGTCGTTGGTGCTTGCTGCGCAGGGAAAGGCGAGTGGCGACGCGAGAGCCTCGCTAGAGGCGTTGTGTCGACAATATTGGCAGCCGCTATTCGCTTACGTGAGACATCGGGGGTATGCCGAGCACGACGCCCAAGACCTGACGCAAGCTTTTTTTGAGCGTTTTTTGGAAAAGGGTTGGTTGGCAGTCGCCGAACGCGATCGAGGAAGGTTCCGCACGTTCTTGCTAATGGCACTCAAGCGTTTCCTGGCGAATGAATGGGATCATTCACACGCCCAGAAGCGCGGCGGCACAGCCACGGTCATTAGCATCGAAGCTGCCGAGCACGCTTCAATTCCCGACCCTCGAGACCCATCCGCAGACGCGCTGTTTGAAAAACGCTGGGCACTCGCGTTGATTGAGTCGGTGATGCGGCGACTGCGCGAAGAGTACGAATCTGCGGGTCGATTGGCTCAATACGAACTCCTCAAGCCGCAACTCACGGCCGAACGCGGGACAATCGACTACGATACCCTGTCCCAAAAGCTGAGTATCGCGCCAGCGTCGGCCCGGAGCGCCGTTCACCGCCTGAAGAAGCGGTTTCGCGAGCTCTTTCGTGACGAGGTAGCCGGCACGGTAGCTGACCCCGCGGATATCGATCAGGAAATGCACGCCCTCATCGCCGCTTTGGGCGCGGGCTAGTTTTTCGCATTTTTTGGCCACGAACCCTCGGGCCTTCTTATTGGAATAATATGAGCCAAGGCGCTTCCCACCACTGTCCACGCTGCGGAGACTCGCTTGCCAATCAAGCGATTGACGGTCTTTGCCCACGTTGCCTGGCCGCAATCAACTTTGCGACCGACACACTGGCGCCCGAGGGCTGGAGCGAGACGCAAGTCGAGCCTTTGGCCGCCGCGAAAGTTGCGGAGCATTTCCCAAACCTCGAGGTGATCGAATTGCTCGGGCGCGGCGGTATGGGAGTTGTCTACAAGGCGCGGCAAAGAGCGCTCGGTAGGCTTGTCGCCCTGAAGTTAATGGCCCCCGAATGCGCCGCCGAACCGAAATTCGCGGAACGATTCGTTCAGGAAGCCCAAGCGCTAGCCGCGCTGAATCATCCCAACATCGTCACGATTCATGATTTTGGACAGGCCGGCAGCTTCTACTACGTGCTGATGGAATTCGTCGACGGGGTGAATCTACGCCAGGCCATGACGGCGGGCCGGTTCACGCCGGAGCAAGCACTCGTGATGGTGCCTCCTATTTGCGAGGCGTTGCAATACGCGCACGATCACAAAATCGTGCATCGCGATATCAAGCCCGAAAACCTCCTGCTCGACAAGCAGGGGCGGGTGAAGATCGCCGACTTCGGAATCGCCAAGATACTGGGACGCGAATCGTCGGATTTAGGCGTGGTGGAATCGCAGCCAGCCGGCACGCCGCGCTACATGGCGCCCGAGCAGTTGACAAGGCATGTCGCGGACCATCGCTCCGACATTTACAGCCTGGGTGTCGTGCTCTACGAAATGCTGACTGGCGAATTGCCGGGACCAAAGCTACAGCCCCCGTCCAAACGGGTACAAGTCGACGCGGGGATTGACTCGATCGTACTGCGGGCCTTGGAAAAGTCGCCCGAGCTGCGCTTCGACACGGCGACGGAGTTTCGTACACAGGTCGAGAATTGGATTCACCGCCAGGAAAGCCCCGCGGAACAATCAGGCCTCCGCACGGCGGCCGTTGAGGCCCGCGCGGTCGCGACAGGTCGCGCCGCGCGGTCGTTCGGCAAGCTTGGGTCCGTGGGGGCCGTGATGGTCGGAGTGGCCATGGCGTCGACGATGATCGTGGTTGGTCTGAAACGAGGACACCATGAACAAGTCGGCAATCGACTCGCAATCGAGGCCGACCGGCAAAAGGATTCGACGTCCGAGGGGGCCATTGAAAACGCACTTGCTCCCGCCGACTCGATCCCCCCAGGTTCATTCTTTGAAGTGCGCGAGGGAAAGCTGCTGGCCTTGGTGGAACAGCTCACGTCGAGGTCGGCAACCGATCAGGCCGTCGGCAGGTTGCGGATTCGCGTACCCGCCGGAAACCACGATCTGAGTCCATTTCGCGGCTTAACGGCGCCACGGCTCCTGACGAAGGTGTCCGGTGATTTCACGGTGCAGGTTAAGGTCACCGGAGATTTCAAGCCGGGCCTGAAGACCATGGGCAAGGGCCACCCCTTCCAGGCAGCGGGGATTCTGATTTGGCAGGACAATGACAATTTCTTGCGCGTCGAACGGAACGCCTGGCGACAAGGGGATTCCTTCTGGTGCTATCCTCCACTCATCGAGTATTGGCGCGACCACGAATACGCCGGAATGAACGTCCCTGCGGTGTCGGCGCAGTTCTTTACCGGCGAGTCCACCTGGCTCAAGGCGGTTCGGGGGGGCAGCCAAATCATGGTGTCAGTTAGCCATGATGGCGAGAAATGGAACGATGTCAGGAGCTTTGCCGTGGAACTGGCGGCGGAGGTGCGGGTGGGCGTAGCGGCGCTGAATACCTCTGACGAGCCGTTCGTCGCCGACTTCGAGGACTTGACCATTACCAGGGATGGGGCCGCTTCGACGGTCTTCTTTAAAGACAGCCGGAATAATGGCGATCTGGTCGAGGTGACTGGCATCGTGGGAGGCGCGGATCGCGTCAGCGTTCTACTTGAACCGACGTCAAAGTTCGGCGGCGAACCGAACGCGAAGGTCGAAGGAAATAGGCCATCCAACTGAACTCAAACCGGGAGCATGTGATGAAACGCAATGCCTTAGCATCTGTTGTCTTGTTGGCGCTGGCGGTCGTCACGATGGCCACGGCGGCGCCGGAGGCCGCCCATACGAATTCGTCGCAGGACGGCGAACTGGCGGCTGACTTGGAAGCGCTCCAAGGGACTTGGGAACTGGCTACCGGCAAGGAAGTCCAAGGCGCCGCCGGTTCGCGCAGCGTGAAGACAATCACGGGCAATCGTGAAACAGTCCGACGGTATCGGCTTCCTACCGGCGAGTTGTCCAGCGAGCACACCGTCGAGTTTACATTACGTAGGAGCGGAGCTGTCCGTGTCTTCACGTTTTTCCCAGTCGGAGGCGAGCCCGAGCAAGGGAGGTCTTACGTCTACCGGGTCGACCACGACGATTTCTTCGATGTCCCAGGGCTCTTGGCAGGCCACGATTTCGACAACTATCAAGTACTTCCCAAGGTGTGGCATTGGAAGCGCGTCGTCTCGGACAAGGCGAGCGAACTCGACACGCTCCCATCGAGCGCCAAGCCGGCGGCTTCGGCTCCCCAGGCAGCTCTTCAAGAACGAGCCGTTGCCGTCGACGCAGGTTTGCAAATTAAAGAACCCTGGCGAGCCAACGAGGCAGCCGCATGGGGAGCCGTCGTTGACCCAGACAAAGACTGCGATATCAGCAAGGGCGTTTTGAGAATCCAGGTTCCACCGACAAACCATGATCTCAACCCCCTGCGCGGGCTGTCCGCTCCGCGCGTGCTACGACCGGTTACTGGCGATTTTGAAGTCAGTGTCAAAGTCACCTCTGACCTTCAACCTGGAATGACCGCGGTGGGTAAAGGTTCTCCGTTCAATGGCGCGGGTCTTTTGATTTGGGAAGACGCGGAGAATTTCCTGCGAATCGAACGTAACGCCTGGCGGAACGGCGATTCGTGCCTTTGTTATCCGCCGTTGATTGAATATTGGCACGAGCGACAGTACTCCGGCGCCAACAAACAGCCCGTGCCAGCGGCGGAGTTCTTTCCAGAGGCTTCCACTTGGCTAAAGGCAACTCGACGTGGTAACCGCATTACCGTCTTCATGAGCCATGACGGCAAGAAATGGAAGGAAGTAAGGTCGTTGGACGTGAAACTCGCCACGGAGCTTCAGGTGGGAGTCGCGGCCCTCAACACCTCTGACAAGCCTTTTCGAGTCGAGTTTGACGACTTCATCCTTCGTCAGAACTAAACAGCCGATGGAACGCGGAACACCGGGAGGCAGGTTAGTAACGAGGCCAGCTCTATTTGACGGCGCGTGCGACAGCCTGCGTTAGCTTCTACTGACGATTGCCATTCCCCAAAAGAGAAACCGCGGAGCCCCGTCGCGAAATACACGACAAGCCTCCGCGGCGTGGTGGTCCCTTCTCAAGCGGCCTTACCGTCGAAATCGCATTTGCGCGCCGACGTCCATATCGGCGGGGCTGGGAATGTCGGTGGGGAAGCCGTTGCGAGCCATCACCCAGCGATTATTCGACCAGGTCATCCACTGTCCGGCCGGCGAGTAGAAGAACCATTGGCCGTTCACGTTGCGATAGCGCCAGGGAGTTGCAGGCCCGTTGCTTCCCAGATCGCCTGGCGTCGGCGCCGTTGGGTCAACCGCTGGATCGGTGAACTTGGTTTGCCGCGTGCCCCCTGGAAATTCGGTGAACTTGGCATCCGATTCTGGATCGGCGTATTCCGAACCCAACGAAGCAGTCAACATGGCTGGCTTGCCATTGCGACGAATATAAACGGCGACGTCGTCACCAGCCCCTTTCATGTTCACATAGCGAATCACGTCCAGGTAGGTGAATATCTTTTGTTCATCGAGTGCGACGAACTGGTCATTGGCCCGCAGGCCGGCAATGTCGGCGGCACTCCCCGGGTCAACGGAGCGAATCCAGACCTTGCCCTGGTGGTTGTCGCTCAGGTTCACGCCCAGACGGGCGCGCGATTGACCGGCGGGCGTGGCGTCGATCGGCGCGGAATCAGGCGCATCGGCAGGCGGAGGCGGCGGGGCTTGCGCAGGGCTTTGCTGTGCCTGGACTAGGCCGGCCAAAGCGATCGCCGCAGTGGCCAGGCCAGCCGTCAATGCCGCTTTCCATTTCATACTCAAGGTGGAGCGCATGATGGGTTTCTCCATGTGGAACGGTGAGGCCCAAGTTCTCAGGGGCCATGAGGCGTCTCGAAAGAGCATGCCTGGAACCTATGCTGCATACGGCGCGCCCAATCACCACGGCGATTCTTGACTCGTGTAAAAGCGGTGCGCATCGCTCGGTCGCGCTTTTCGATCGAGGTCGTATGGAGCCGAGGGGCTCGCCTTCTCTTGGAGAAAAATGCCGCCTGTGACCTCGTTGCGGCCAAGCTGCCCGCCAGGCGACCAATCGATTGTGCCGGTCGAGTCGCGACCTCGATACATCAACGAGAGGCATCAAGGAAAACAGCGCGCCGCGCTTTTGCGAGGCATTTTCAAGGGTAATGGTCTGGAGCCTGGCGGAGCCGAGTTGTTGGCATACGACGTGCAATGTCGTTGCTGGCCAGTGTTGGCAATCGTGAGCGATCGCGAATTCTTCATTTCGACGCCGCGGGACGGCACGCGACATTTTGTCGGGCGGCACTTGAGTGCGATCGTCGCAAGTTGAATCTCGTCCGGCGACGACGCGACATGGGAGCCCAGACATGAGTGCGAACATCGAGCCTGAGCCAGCCCAGGAACAACTTGTCCCTGCCGGGGGATCAGCGCCGTTGAACTCGGCCGGTTCGCTTCGCGACGCTCCGTTCAGCATCGAGCATCTGGAAGAGCACGCGCGCGCGCTGGCCGCGGCTCATGGCACCACGGCCACGCATCGCGATCAGCGCCGCATGTGGCGCGAATTTGAATCGAACAGCGCGATTCTCGAATCGGTTTACAACACCATCGTGGCCGCTGCCCGCTCGGGACAGGAGATTACCCCTGGTTCCGAGTGGCTGCTCGACAACTTTTACATCGTTCGTGAGCAACTGCGCGAGATTCGCGAAGATCTTCCCCGCCGGTTCTATAACGAGCTGCCCAAACTCTCGGCCGGGCCAATGGCCGGGGCGCCGCGGGTCTATTCCCTGGCGCGCGAGCTTGCCGCCCACACCGACAGCGCCATCGATGCCGCGATGCTGACGCGCTTCATCCAGGCCTATCAGGAGATCATGCCGCTGACAATCGGGGAGATGTGGGCCATTCCCATCATGCTGCGTTTGGCCCTGGTCGAGAATCTGCGGCGGCTGGCCGACCGTCTGCGCGAGACTCACCAGCATCGACATTGCGCCAATGCCTGGGCCGATGCCATCGTCGAGGAACGTCCGACCGATCCACCGCAATACCTTTCCAAACAAACCAGGCAGAGCAAGCGCCTGGCGGCGCCGTTGGTGGCGCAATTGGTGCAACGCTTCCGCGATCAGGGACACGACCTGTCGACTTGTTGGCATTGGCTCGAACAGCGCCTGGTTGACGAAGGAGCGTCTATCGAGGAAACCGTCCGCCTGGAACACCAACGGCAAGCGTGCGATCAGGTCTCGATTGGAAACGCGATTACGACGATGCGGCTGATGTCGGCCATGGACTGGGAGGTCTTCTTCGAGGAGACCAGCCTGGTGGAGCGCGAACTGCGGCAAGATCCCAGTGATGTTTACGCCCGCATGGACTTCGCCACTCGGGACCGGTATCGCCACGTCGTCGAGTTGCTAGCGCGACGGTCAAAGGTGTCGGAGCTTGAAGTGGCGCGGCGGGCGGTGAATGAATCGCGCCGCCTCGATGGCGACCCACTTGGCGGCCATGTTGGCTATTACCTGGTGGATGAAGGGCGTGGCCAACTAGAGGCAAACCTTGGTTTGCGCCCGTCGATCGCGCTGCGCGTGAAGCGGGCGTTAGCGGCACACGCGCAAGGACTCTATGTCTTGACGCTGGTGGCGACCTGGGGGCTAGGCATGGCGGCGCTGCTTGGCGTTGCCCGCCTAGTCGTCAATTCAGTCGGCGCGTTGGTCCTGACTTTTGTAATCAGCGCGGTTCCGCTTACCGAGTTGGCGGTCGGCATCATCAACTATGTGTTGACCTTGTGCCTGCGCCCCCGTGTGTTGCCCAAGTTCGACTTCCAACAGGGGATCCCAGCAAGGTGCGGCGCCGTGGTGGTAATCCCGGCATTGGTGGTCAGCAAGGAAAGCGCGCGAGCCTTGATCGAACGGCTTGAGATTCATTACCTGGCGAATCCCGATCCCCACCTGAGTTTTGCCCTGCTCATTGACCTGAAGGACGCCCCTGAACAGTCGATGCCCGAGGATGATTCCTTGCTGGCCGTGGCGGCAGCGGCGATTGAAGAATTGAACAATCGCCATGCCGAGAGTCGCCAGCAACGATTCTGGCTTTTTCATCGCCAACGGCGCTGGAACCCGTCGCAGAACACCTGGATGGGCTGGGAGCGAAAACGTGGCAAGCTTGCCGAGTTCAATCGGTTGTTGCGCGGCGCGACCGATACCAGCTACGTGGACGTTCCCGGTTTGCCCGAGGAATTAAGGCGCGTTCGCTACGTGATTACACTTGATGCCGATACGCAACTTCCCTTGGGTGCCGCGCGGAATCTGGTCAGGACGCTTGCTCACCCGCTCAATCAGGCGCGGTTCGACTCCTCGCGGGCGCGGGTCGTTCGTGGCTACACCATCTTGCAACCTCGGATCAGCATCGCGCCGCGGAGCGCGCGGCGATCACGCTTCGCGCGCATTTACTCAGGCAACCCGCACGTCGACCCGTATGTAACCGCCATCTCCGACGTCTATCAAGACGCCTTTGGCGAGGGGAGCTTTATCGGCAAAGGCATTTACGATCTCGATGCCTTCGAGGCCGCCACTCGGCAGGCGTTTCCGGACAATCAGATTCTGAGCCACGACCTGATCGAAGGCTGTCATGTTCGCGCGGGGCTGGTGACCGACATGGAGTTGATCGATGACTATCCGGCGCACTACCTGGGCTACACGCGACGTCTGCACCGTTGGGTGCGTGGCGACTGGCAGATTCTTCCCTGGTTGTTTCATCGCGTCCCTTCGGCACAAGGCGCCGCGGTCAATCCGTTGTCATTGATTTCGCGTTGGAAGATCCTGGATAACCTGCGCCGCAGCCTGGTGCCGCCGGCGGTCGTGCTGATGTTGCTAGCCGGCTGGTTCGTGACGCCCGCGTTAGCCGGTCTGTTCACCATGTTGGCAATGGCGGTGGTTGCGCTGCCGCTCTTGATTCAGGCGCTGTCGCTGTTGGCGCACCGGCCTCGTGGCAGTTCGCTGGGGCGGTTTCTGATCAATGGCATGGGCGAGTTGCGGCTTTCAGCGGCCCAGGCGCTACTCGCCCTGGCGTTCTTGGCGCATCAGGCCCAGGTGATGCTCGACGCGCTGATACGGAGCTTGCGGCGCGTCTACTTCAGTCGAACCCATTTGCTGGATTGGGAATCCGCTTATGTTACCGAGCGCCGGCTGGTGAGCGGCTGGAAGCAGTTTCTCGGCGAGATGTGGCCGGCGTCGGTGTTGGCGCTGGTGACCTGTGCCGCTCTAGCCGTGACCGCGCCAATTTCCGTGTTGTGGATGGCAGCGCCGATTCTGGCACTGTGGCTAGTCTCGCCGTGGTTGGCGTATTACGTCAGCCAGCCTCCGCAGCTTGCCCCGCCAGAATTGAACGACGCCGAACGAAAGGAGTTGCGAAGGATCGCCCGGCACACCTGGTTGTTCTTCGAGCAATTCGTCACCGCCGATGATAACTGGCTGCCTCCCGACAATTATCAGGAGCATCCCAAGCCGGTGGTTGCCCATCGCACCTCACCCACCAATGAAGGGATGTGGCTGGCGTCGACAATGACCGCACATGACTTCGGCTACCTCGGTTATGAAGAACTTGCGGAACTGCTGGAACGCAACCTGGATAGCTGGCAGAAACTCGAACATCACCGCGGGCATCCCTACAACTGGCACGACACGCAAACGCTGGCCCCGCTGACGCCGGCCTATGTGTCGACCGTCGACAGCGGCAACCTGGCCGCTTGCGCGCTTGCGGTGCGTCAAGGGTTGTTGGCGCTGAATCGTGAATCATTCCTGGGATCGCGCGCGTTTGCCGGACTGGCCGACACGCTGGCCTTGACCATCGCGGCCATGCATGATGCCGGGTTGGCCGATCGTCGGCCGACGTTGGCGCGTGATGCCGAGCGACTTCTTCGTCGGGTCAGTTCCGTGGAGCAGAAAGCGCCAGATACCCCAACTGGCTGGTTGGCGGCTTGGCAAGAACTGGAAGGGGGTGTGGCGGCGTTGCTCAAACAACTCACGGCGGCGAGACCTCCGGCCGCTGGGATCGGTTCTTCGATACCGTCCCTGTGGGAGGCATGCCTGGCCGCGCTCGAGCGGCAGTCGGCGCGGATGCGTCAAGAATTCAGTACTTTTTTCCCTTGGGTTGAAACCTTGGGCCGTTGCCCCATCAACATCCCGGCTCCCACCTGGCTCGTCGAGCAACGGGCCATGCAATCGAGGCTGGATCGCGCATTCACGCTCATTGGGATCGATCATTTGCCCGAGGAATGCGCCGACGCGATGGCCGCGTTGCGGTCCACCGCTTCGACGATCTATAGCGGATCAGTCGCGCGGCGTGCGGCCGAGCAATGGATCGACGAGCTGGAAACGCAGATCGAGGCAGCCTCGACCTCGGCGCATCGCGTGCTTGCCCGTTACCGAGAACTGGCCGAGCGCTATCAAGAACTGGCGCTGAGCATGGACTTCACGTTCCTGTTCGATCAGCCGCGCCATCTGTTCTCGATTGGCTACAATCTGGCCACTGGGCAATTGGACCGGAGCCATTACGACTTGCTCGAGTCCGAAGCGCGCCTGGCCAGCTTTCTGGCCGTGGGCAAAGGGGACGTTGACGTGCGTCACTGGTTCCACCTGGGCCGCCCGGTCACCAATGTAGCGGGGTCCAACGCGCTCCTATCGTGGGGCGGAACGATGTTCGAGTATTTGATGCCGAACCTGTTCCTCCGCGAATACCCAGAGACCCTGTTGAGTGAAAGCTGCCGGGCGGCGGTCGACAGACAGATCGAGTTTGGCCAGCAACGGAATGTGCCGTGGGGCGTCTCCGAGTCGGCATTCGCGGCGTTCGACAGCGCTAACAACTATCAGTATCGCTCGTTCGGCGTGCCCGGCCTGGGGCTGAAACGAGGACTGGCCGACGACCTGGTGGTCGCACCCTATGCGACCGGTCTGGCGCTGATGGTGAAGCCGCGCGAGGCATTGGCGAATCTACGAGCCCTGGCCGAGGAAGGGGCGCTTGGTCCGTGGGGGTACTACGACGCGATCGACTACACCGCCAATCGCCAGTCAGGGGATGAAAGCAAATCGATCGTGCAGTGCTACTTTGCCCATCACCAGGGGATGCTGCTGGTGGCGGCCGCCAATTGCTTGCTCGAAAACCGAATGCAGCGACGTTTTCACCGCGAGCCTCGGACCCTGGCAGCCGACCGGCTGTTGCAGGAAGGGGCTTCCGTCGCGGCGCCGATCGTGACGCCGCACGGCGACGAGTTAGTCGAAGTTCCCTGGGTGCGTGAACCCGATCGCTCGACCAGCCGCTGGATCACCACGCCACACACCAGCGGCCCCCGCACCCAGTTGCTCTCCAACGGCAAGTACACCGTCATGATTACCAACGCGGGGGGCGGTTACAGCGCTTGCGAGGACACGCGCCTGACCCGGTGGCGATCCGACTCGACACGTGATGCCTGGGGACAATTCATTTATCTCCGGGACCGCCGTCGCGGCACGCTCTGGTCGGCTGGGTATCAGCCCACGTGCGTGACCGCCGAGAAGTACGAAGTTCTCTTCTCCTTGGACAAGGCCGAGTTTCGCCGCCTGGACAATGAGTTGGAGACACACCTGGAAGTGGCGGTGTCACCCGAGAACAATGCCGAGCTGCGCTCGCTGGCCATCGCCAACCATGACGATCGCCCGCGGACACTCGACGTGACCAGCTATGCCGAGATCGTGCTGGGCTCCGCCGCCGCCGATGTGGCCCACCCCGCCTTTCAAAAGTTATTCATCGAGACCGAGTACCTTGCCGGCCAAAGAACGATTTTGGCAAGACGTCGACCACGTTCGGCACACGAGGCTGCCGCCTGGGCGATCCACGTGTTGGCCATTGATGAAAGCCAACATCCCGCAGTGGCCGGCGACATCCAGGTCGAAACCGATCGAGCACGATTTCTGGGACGCGGCGGCACGGTGGCTGCCCCGGCTGCCTGCCAGCCTGGGACGCCGCTCTCGGGTACGACCGGCCCGGTATTGGATCCGATCTTCAGCCTGCGCTGCCCCGTGCGAATTGCGCCGGGAGAAACCGTGCGGCTGGCGTTCACAACGGCCTACGCGCAAAGCCGCGAAGAAGCGTTGGTGTTGGCTGATCAGTATCGGGAATACCGCATGGTGTCGCGGGCTTTCGAACTGGCCTGGGCCCACGCGCAAGTGGCGCTGCGGCACGTCCATCTGACGGCGGGCAATGTGCATCTGTTTCAGCGGCTGGCATCGTTGTTGCTTTATCCCGACGCGATCAAACGTGCGCCGCCAGTCATCCTGGCCGCCAACACGCAAGGGCAGGCCGGCCTGTGGCGGTATGGAGTTTCAGGGGATTTTCCCATCGTGCTGGTGAGAATCTCCCAGGCGAACCAAGACGGCCTGGTGCGCGAGGTGTTGTTGGCACACGAATATTGGCGGTCCAAGAACTTTATTGCCGAGATGGTCCTGCTCAACGAGCACCCCACGAGCTACATGGACGCGGTCCATGAGCAACTGACACGTCTCGTGGGCGAGTCTGGCGCTTGGGGGCTGCTCAACAAGCGTGGCGGGATATTCGTTCTGCAAGGTTCACGAATCCCCGAAGCAGACAAGACGCTGTTGCTGACCGCGGCTCATGTCGTGCTGCATGGCGACGCGGGCTCGCTCGAACGACAGCTCGAGTTGACGCCCCAGCGAAAGCGTCCGCCGGCGCTCTTGGCGGTGTCGCCCAAGCGCCCCGCGACGCCACGGGAAGGATTGCCAGCGCCGCGCTCGGCACAACAACCCTCCTTGTTGTTCGACAACGGCTACGGTGGCTTTGACCGGCCGAAGCATGAATACGTCATTCAACTCACGAATGGCAAGTCGACGCCGGCCCCGTGGAGCAATGTTATCGCCAATGCCACGTTCGGCTGCGTGGTTACCGAAGCGGGCGGCGGGTTTACCTGGTCGGAAAACAGCCGCGAGAACAAGCTCACCGGCTGGTCGAACGACCCGGTTAGCGATCCGTGTACCGAGGCGATCTATCTGCGCGACGATGAAACCGGCGAACTCTGGTCACCCACCCCGTTGCCGATCCGCGACACGGAACCTTACACCATCCGGCACGGTCAGGGCTACTCGGTGTTTGAACATGTGTCGCATGGTGTCGCCCAGTCGCTGCTGATGACAATCGCCGCCGAGGAGCCGGTTAAGATTCTGCGGCTGACGCTGCGAAACGAGTCGCCGCGGCGCCGCAAGCTGTCGGCCACGTGCTGTGCCGAATGGATCCTGGGAGTGGATCGCGAGCAGATGATGTTGCACGTCGTCACGGCCATCGATCGCCGGACGGGCGCGCTGTTGGCCACGAATCATTACCATCCGGGCTTTGCCGAGCGCGTGGCGTTCTTGCACGTGGTGGATCGCGTCTGCACGGTGACGGGTGATCGCACCGAGTTCTTCGGCCGCAATGGCCAGTGGGGGCGGCCCGCCGCGCTCGAACGCGTGACGCTGTCGGGGCGCGTGGGCGCGGGGCTCGACCCGTTCGGCGCGGTGCAAACCCGGCTGGATTTGGAGCCCGGCGAAGAGAGCGAAGTGGTCTTCCTGCTCGGCCAGGCCTCTAGTCCAGCCGACACCGAGGCGCTGCTCGCCCGCTTCAATGATCGACAGCACGTGGCGCAAGTCGCCGCTCGCACACGCCAGAATTGGGACGACACCCTGTCGGCGATTCAAGTCCAGACGCCCAATCCCGCGCTCGATCTGCTCGTCAATCGTTGGCTGCTCTATCAAACGCTGAGCTGCCGCTTCTGGGGGCGGTCGGCGTTTTACCAGGCCGGTGGCGCCTATGGTTTCCGCGATCAATTGCAAGATTCAATGGCGCTCGTCTACAGCCGTCCCGAGTTGACGCGAGAGCATCTGCTGCGCGCGGCCGGTCGGCAATTCGAGGAAGGAGACGTGCAGCATTGGTGGCACCTGCCGCGGGGCCACGGTGTCAGGACACGCTTCTCGGACGATTACTTGTGGCTGCCGTTCGTGGCGGCCCACTACTTGCGCACGACCGGCGATACGAGCTTGCTCCATGAAGTCGTGCCGTACCTTCATTCGCTGCCGCTCGAACCCAACGAGCACGAACGGTACGAATTGCCCGAGCAGTCGGCGCAAAGCGAGTCGTTTTACGGTCACTGCCTGCGGGCGATTGATCGCGCGCTCCGTTTCGGCCAGCACGGTTTGCCCTTGATGGGGGGCGGCGACTGGAACGATGGGATGAACAAGGTTGGCGAAGGAGGGCGGGGAGAAAGTGTCTGGGTGGCGTGGTTCTTGCTCGATGTTCTCGATCAATTCGTCCCCATCGTCGAAGCCTGGCGCGAGACGGATCGCGCCGGCGAGTTTCGTCAGCAGGCCGCGCGCTTGCGCCAGGCCATTGAAGACCAGGCCTGGGACGGGCAGTGGTATCGCCGAGCCTACTTTGACGATGGGACGCCCTTGGGAAGCGCGCAAAACGACGCCTGTCAGGTCGATTCCATCGCGCAATCCTGGGCGGTCATCGCAAATGGCGATCCCGGTCGCGCGCGCCAAGGCGTCCAAGCGGCCTGGGACAGGTTGGTGCAGATTGACGACAAATTGGCACTATTGTTCTGGCCGCCGTTTGACCATACCTCGCTCGAGCCGGGCTACATCAAAGGCTATTTACCTGGCATTCGCGAGAATGGCGGGCAATATACCCATGCGGCAATTTGGCTGGTCCAGGCGTTGGCCATGCTGGGTGACGGCAACCGCGCCATGCAGTTGTTCAACTTATTGGCGCCACCCCACCACAGCGACACTGAATCGGCGGCCCGGCGCTACAAAGTCGAACCGTACGTCGCCGTGGCCGACGTCTATAGCTGCCCTCCGCACCGCGGACAGGGTGGCTGGACCTGGTACACCGGCTCGGCCGCCTGGATGTACCGTGTGGCCGTGGAGCAATTGTTGGGCTTGCGGGTCTCGGGCCAGTCGTTGCACGTCGCGCCATGTGTACCGGCCGATTGGGCGCAATTTGAAATCACCTTGCGCCGCGGCACGGCCAGCTACCACGTTGTTGTCTCGAACCCAACACGGAAGCAGTCGGGCGTCGCGACAGTATCGCTGGACGGCAAGCTATGTCCGCAAGGCGATGTGCCCCTGATCGACGATGGTAATCGGCACGAAGTGCGCGTCGAAATGGGTTAGCCAGAAGCTCAAGTGTCCATGGGCCGATGCAGTACTGATCGTCGGGACTAGCGCGAGCGGTATCGAGAAATCGAGCCGTCGTCCAAACGACGATTGAGCAACGAAGAAAGCTTGCGTGTCACGCATTCCGCGGGGGTTTCGTCGCTGCGCTGATCGACCACCAGCGCTTCTTCACCACGTGAGGCGCGAACAGTCAACTTGGGGATCAATCGTTTCTTCAATTCCGCCAATTGCATGGAGATTCACTTTCCTTGTTCGAGAGCGCCCCGCCAATACCACCAAGAGGGCAAACCACGTGCCATGTTCGATGGCACTGGTATTTAATCGGGCAACCGGCGTTCAAGCGATGCTGGCCGACAGGCTGTCGGGGGGCGTGCGCTGCCCCCTGATTCATATCTAGCCAAGACGGTCGTCCAACAATCATCGCGAGTCGCCGCGGCATTGCCTTGAGTAATGGTCTCACGCTAATGCTATCAACGACATGTTCGCCATCCATACCAAGCAAGCGCCGTATATCACCTATGCGATCGGCGCTCGGATTCTCGCCGAGATGGTGCCCGACGCGCTGTATTGGGACACCGCCGATCCTTATCACTATGTGCGGCTTGAACAGGATGCCAGCTCGGTATTGCATTCGTATTTGATTGTCGGTGGCGAAGATCACAAATCAGGCCAGGCCCAGGATGGCGCCGAGCGGTTCGCGCGACTCGAACATTGGGCGCGGGAGCGATTCCCGTCGATCGAGGAGATCGACTTCCAATGGGCCGGTCAGGTCATGCAGTCGATGGACGGCGTGGCCTTCATCGGCCGCAACCCGCTGGACCGAGACAATGTGTTCATTGCCACGGGCGATTCAGGCGTTGGGATGACTCACGGCACGATTGCCGGCATGATCCTCAAGGATCTGATCCTGGGACACTCCAATCCTTGGACTTCGCTGTATGACCCGGCCCGAGTGCCGGTGCGGGCGTTGCCATCCTTCATGCGCGAGAATCTGAACGTCGCCAGCCAGTACGCCCAGTGGCTCACGCCGGGCGAGGTCGACTCGGTCGACGAGATTGCGCCCGGGCATGGGGCGATTCTGCGCGAGGGGCTGAATAAGGTTGCGATCTTTCGCGACCAGGATGGCAAACTTTGCAAGTTGTCCGCGACATGTCCGCATTTGAAATGCGTGGTTGCCTGGAACGATGCCGAGCAGACTTGGGATTGCCCGTGCCATGGCTCGCGGTTTGATCCGCGGGGCCACGTGCTGAATGGCCCCGCGAACGTCAATCTCGCCCCCTGGCCACACTACGGTAAATAGGACCACTTCCAAGGAGCTGTTGCATTCCTAGGTGAAGTTGGCCACGCACCGCGGCTATCGTGAGCAAACAAAAAAAGCCAGGCCCGGGCGTTGGCCTGGGTCTGGCTTGGGGTAAGCGAGGTCAGCCCGTCGTTCCGTCAACGAGGTTAGGATCCGGCGCCAAACGCCGTACCCGAGACTCCAACCGCGCCTGTCGCGACACCGGCCGTGCCGAAGGCGCCGTTGAAGCCCGCGACACCATATCCATACGCCGGTTCACAGCCGACAAAGCCGCAGGTGCCCGAGCAGATCACGACGCACTTCGAATTGACGATCGGATAGCCCATGAAGGCCGAATCGCAGAAGTCAAGCGTGTCGAAGAACGCGGTGCCCGAGGTGGCCGCGCAGTGGCCGACAACGCCGCCAAATTGAAAGCTCTGGTTCAGGTTGGCGATAGCTTGGCCGACGTCGGCCAATTCGGTGACGACGGCTTCGCGCACGGCGCTGAGGCCCGAGATCACGCCGATGACCAAGATGCTGGCGTAGAGGATCGCCTCGGCCGAGATCAAGAATCCACCTTCGTCCCGCCAAAACCGCGACAGTGATACGTTCATTCTCTCTCTCCTTCGCAACAGGGAACACGAAACACGAAGCGCGGGCCACCATGACCAGCGCCTGGCAATCAGACTGCGCCGGGGCGCAGTTTGACCGGGCCCCACCATCGGGCCACGGTCAACCGATTGTTCGATACGTCCTCTCTCGATCTGTGCGTGGCGCGACCGCTAGTCGGGCGGCACGCCATGCCTTCCACATGAGCTAAAAAGAGCGAAACGGCGAACGTCAACTTTCCGATCGACTGGAGAGAGGCAAACTCGTTCGGCAAGCATGGCGACGTTCGCACGTTTCGCCCGTGGTGAATGGTTGTGGGTTCCTCAGCGTCTTCGATGTGTTGAGTTATGCGAGCAAATCGTCACCGTTGGGTGACGTGTTCGGTCAGGTTGTGAATCGGTTTGCCATTTCGGCGGCCAGCATCGACCGCCCGCGTCGCCAGTGAGGGAGAGCTCACCGGCGACGCCGTGGCGGTCACAGCCAGCGTGGCTAATCGGGGGAACCAGTCGTCTGGGCCGGTGCGCTGCATGGCGCGGCGGGACCAATCGACAAGTGCGTGTTCGGTTGTTGGGTTGACTCGGTTGCGGTTCAGCCGACGCGCTATCCGCGCGAGGGGCTTGCCGGGCAGCGCCATGGGGCGCGGCAGCCGAGCGTCGTCAACTTGGGGCCTGGCTCGTCCGAGAAGCGTTCGGTTCGCACACCCGCGGGGCGAGTGTCATCAAGAGCTCTCTCCAAAACGAAGTCGGGCCAGAAGTCTTTGCCGTCGCTCTTGGCAGCCGTCACCATCGGCTTCACCATGCCAGTCGCGTCAACAAGATTGAGTCTCGTCGCGAACGCGAAAGCGCGATACACAAAGTCTGGCGACGACCGAGTGGCGCGGAGGTGAGAGCATGGTGAAGCGCACGCTGCGCGCTGATGAGTGCCGCGTTGATCGAGTGGCCATGCCGAGTGGCTGAGCGCGCTCTTCCAGCGCGAGCGAGGAGGCTCGACTTTCCCGGTGGGCAAGCGCGCTGTGGCCTTGCCAAGCAGCTACCCAGATGTCGTCGAAAGGGCCGAAAAAGCCGGGTGAAACCCTGGTGAATTGCTGGTGAAGGTCTGGTGAAGCGGTGGTGAATGACGTTCGGTCGCCATGTTCCCAGGCCGCGAAAATCTCGGCGAAATACTGCGATCAGCGATGTTTTGACGTGGCCCAACATGTCGCCTATCCAGGAATCGCGACATTCCGCAAGCAAGGGCACAGGACGCCGTTTATTTGGCTGCCCAGCGTCGAATCTGCTAGGGTGAACCTTCCCGCCGGTTCATCGCGGCTGCCGCGCCAACAACATCACCAGCCAATTATCCCCCGAGGATTTCATGAGCACGCATCGCACGTCCATCTGGTTGCTATTGGTGGCGCTCGTGATGGTCGCTGGGCTGGGCGCTGTGTGCGCGGCCGAACCGATGGTCAGCGTGGCCACGTTCGACGTCGACGCAACGCCGCCGTTGGGTTCAGCCATGGCGTATGATCCGGTCAAGCGTTTGGACGAGCTAACTCTGCGCTGTCGCGGCATCGTCCTGCTGGGCTCGGGCGAGCCGATTGTGCTGTGTGCGGTCGATTGGATCGGCATTGCCAACGAAGGGCACGACGCCTTTCGCCAGGCCTTGGCCCAGGCTGCCGGCACAATCCCCAACCGCGTTGCCGTCCACTCATTGCACCAGCACGATGCCCCGCGCTGCGACTTCACCGCCGAAAAGGTGATCGCCGAGTTGGGCGTGTCGGGCTACACGCGGTTCGACGGGCCGTTTCAACACCAAGTCATCGAGCGGGCCGCCGACGCCATTCGCGCCGCGCTCCCCAAGGCTCAGCCCGCGACGCACTTCGGCTATGGTGAAGCGATCGTCAAGGATGTGGCTTCGAATCGGCGCGTCGAGCGCCGCCACGATGGCACCGTCGGGCGGATGCGCGGCAGTAGTTGCAAGATCGAGGAACTGATCGCCCTGCCCGAGGGGCTGATCGATCCGGCGGTGTCGCTGCTCAGCTTCTGGAACGGCGACAAGCCGATCGCGCTGCTCAGCTCCTATGCGTGCCATCCGCAAAGCTACTACCGCTTGGGCATTCCCAGCCCTGACTTTCCGGGCATCGCGCGATTCATCCGCGGCCAGGATGTCAACCAGGCGCTGCACGTCCACTTTACCGGGGCCGGGGGGAACATCGCGGCGGGCAAGTACAACGATGGCAGCCAGCCGAACCGCATGATCCTGGCCACGCGCCTGGCCAGCGGCATGCGCGAAGCGTACGAACAAACCAAGCGCACGCCGCTGATGCCAGTGGATGTCGCTTGGAGCAGCGTTCCGGTCAGTCTGCCCCTGTCGCCGCGGCTGGACGAGGCCGACTTGATCGCCAAGCTCCGGTCCACGGCCGCCAAGGGATACATTTCCTACGCCGATCAATTGGCCTGGTTGCGCCGTGTGAAGTCGGGGCACCAGATCGATGTCACCTGCCTGCGCGTGGGGGACTCGCGGATGTTGCATCTGCCGGGTGAGTTGTTCGTCGAGTATCAACTGGCGGCCAAGGCGATGCGCCCTGACTTGCACGTGATGATGGCGGCGTACGGCGATTACGGTCCCGGGTATATCGGCACGGCGGCCGCGTATCCCGAAGGGGGCTACGAAACCGGTCCCACGTCAAGCAGCGTCGCGCCCGAGGTCGAAGGGGTGCTGATGAAAGCCATGCGCCAGTTGTTAGAGAAAGAATAGAGCAGGCGCTTTTCAGTAGCCCAGCTTTCTGTAGGTCAGGCCAAGGCCTGACCTGCGGCTATGACTCCGCGAGACGTGCGACTTGCTTCTGGACCCTCGCCCCTTGCGGGAGAGGGTGGTTCGCGCGGCAAGCCGGGTGAGGGGGGCGCGTCAGGCTGGCGCGATTTGAAGTGGAGCGTGGATCCTCATCCGGCCTATCGGCCACCTTCTCCCCGGTGGGAGAAGGGATAGCGCTGGCCCGGTGATGCTGCTGGGCGCAGGCTCGCGGTACGCACGGGGTGCGTACCCTACAGGAGTGACCTGCCGGACTTCAACAGGCATGCCGTCATTCCCGCGCAGGCGGGAATCTAGAGTTTACGGCCGGCGATCTGGATTCCCGCCTGCGCGGGAATGACGGAGCGCGCGGGGCGTTCCACTACTTGCACGCGTTCAGGGCCATTTGCCACGTGGCCAGTTCGCGGTCTGACTTCTCGGCCAACGTCGCGGCTAATCGGGAGAGCTTGGGGTCGAAGTACGCGGCCAGCGCGAACATGTCGCGGGCCGAGTGGGGCTCGAACGGCGCGCCGGTCTGATAGCCCTTTTGCCCCGCCGCGGCCCGTTCGCGGTCGAACTTCACTTTCGAGTTCACGAACTCGGGGTGCGTCAGCTTTCCCTCGGCGAAGGGCACCACGAAGTCGACCGACTTCTTCAGCGACGCCCCGTTCGGGGCCACATACGTATACAGGTTCTTGATCCCGTTCCGGTCGGCCACCATCGCCAGCGACAGCAGCGGCTCGAGCGTATAGAGGTGATAGTGCAGCGCGTCGCGCTCGTGAAAGTCAAAGCTGGTGCCGTCGGGGTACAGATCGCCGGCCACCTGCTCGCGGAAACCTTCGAGCACCTGGCTCATCAACGGCTTGTCATTGAGCACGATCGCCACCATGCCGACTAGTTTCAGGCGATGGCTGTTCCAGTTGTTAAACAACGTCGCGGACCCCGCCTTGCGTTCGGCGATCTGCCGTTCGGCCATCGCGCGCAGCCACTGCTCGACTTGCTGTTGCTCGGTTTTTGAGAAGCCCGCGCGGGTCAGGTCATAAGCCATCAACAGTGACTCGACCCGGGTGGCGTCGATCGGATTGCCCGGCGGTTCGGCGGTCGTGACCCAGGCCAGGATGAACTTCTTGGCCTGCTCGCCGTACTTCTGATCGTTGCTCAACGTCCAGGCATAGGCCAGGTCGACCAGCTTGGGCATATCGCGCAAGGCCGCGACCGTGGCCTTCTTCTGCGAATCGCTATCGAGCAACCCTTCGGAGCGAATCTCGCGCACCGGGCCAGGCTCGTCGCCGAGCGCCTTGTCCGCCCGATCGTGAACCGACTTGGCCAGCAATTGCGCGTCGCGATTGTTGGCGACCAGGGCGATCAGCTTTTGCTTCTGCGCGGCCGTCAGCGCCAAGCTCGGCGCCACCGCCGCCGGCTTGGCCGCCAGATTGACCACGCAGGCGAGCGCGATGAACGCCAAACGAGAAGCCGCGAGTCGGTCAATATTGAAATACGTTCGAGTCATGGTGGCGTGTCAGATCGGTAGGCCAGCGATTGGTAGTAGTCGATCCAGTGACTGTCAGGAAGTAAGTATTCTTTTTCGTAGCCCAGGCGTTTACGCCTGGGATCGATGGGCCGAAATATCCCATTAGCCCGGTTCACCGGGCTTTCATTTACCCAAGCAGTGCGGTTACTGATAAGCCCCGTAGAACGGGGCTAAAATGCGGGAAACTCCTACGCTTGCCCCAGGCGTAAACGCCTGGGCTACGGAAAAGTGTCAGCTTCATCTCGTCACCAACACGCGTCGTTGCACAGATGACATCGTTCGGCAGTCAGCCTACTACTTGGCTTGAGAGCTAGAGAAACCACGCGTGAATTACCGGCGTCTTAGTCTCGGTTGCACTACGACACAGGGCGATCAGCACGCGTCACTATCCTGAGGTGCAACCGACAAAGCGTTCACGTAGCCGCGGCGGTGAAGAGCGGCTCGATCACTTCGCCGTGATTGAGGACCAGCGGGCGGTTGAGCCGATCGCGGAAGGTGGCGTCGGGGGGCACGCCCAACAGATGATAAATCGTCGCGCCGACATCCTCGGGGGCGTAAGGCTTGGTCATTGGGTAAGCGCCGTGCCGGTCGGACTTGCCGATCACCTGGCCGCCGCGCACGCCAGCGCCGGCGAACAGCCCAAAGAAGCAGGGCCCCCAGTGATCGCGGCCCGCCTTCGTGGCCCCGGGCGGCGCGTTGACCTTGGGCGTGCGGCCGAACTCGCCCATCATCACCACCAGCGTCTGGTCCAGCGCGCCCGTCGCCGCCAAATCTTCCAATAGCGCCGACATCCCCTGATCGACCGGCGGCAGCAGGTTCTTCAGCGACGGGAAAATGTTGCTGTGATGGTCCCAAGTCTGCGCCCCGCCGATGTTGACCTGGACCACCGGCACGCCCACGTCAACCAGCCGCCGGGCCAGCAACAGCGATTGACCCGTGCGGTTGCGGCCGTAGCGATCGCGCTCGGCGTCGGACGCCTTGTCCAGTTCAAACGCCCGGGCAAAGCGGCTGGAAGTGAGCAGCGAGAACGCTTGCTGTTGTTGATCGGTCAGCCGGCGAATCTCGGACAGCTCGGACAGCTCGCGCTGGCGCCGATTGATCTGGTCGAGCAACTCTTGCCGGTCGTTGAACCGACCGACGTCGATGCCCGACATCAGCTGCAAGCTCTGGACCTTGAAGTCCTTGGCGTTGGGGTCACCGACGATCTGCCACGGATCGTGCTTGGGGCCGAGCATGCCGGCGTGCTGCCCGGGCCAGGTCAGCGGGCTGGCCATCATGAACGTGGGCAGATTGACCCCGGTGGGCAGCTCGTCCGTTCGCGGACGAAAGTAGTTCAAGGCCGACGAGTAGCACGGCCAGTCATCGCGCGAGGCAACCTTGTCGAAGAAACCTCCCGGCTGAGTGTGCCCGGTCAACATCCAGTGAGTCGACATCAGGTGATTGTTATCACCGTGCGACAGCGAGCGGATGATCGCGTACTTGTCGGCCTGCGCGGCCAGTTGCGGCAAATGCTCGCAAATCTGAAAGCCGGGCACCTTGGTGGCGATCGGCTTGAATTCGCCGCGGATTTCATCCGGCGCGTCGGGCTTCATGTCGAACGTGTCGTGATGACTCGGCGCGCCGGTCATCCAGACCAGAATCATCGACTTGGCCTTGGGCGTGTTCGACGGTCGCGGCGCGCTTTGACCAGCGCTTCCCAGCAAAGAGTTCAGCCCCAACCCCATCACGCCGGAATAGCCGACCTGCAAAAACGCGCGGCGACCCGTCAAGGCGGCAGCCGGCGGCGAGATCGAGCTGAGGTCGGGCGTGGGCATTCAGTAGCCTGGGCGGGTGGGTGCGTGGCGTGCGGCGAAAGCGGGAGAGCCGATGTCAGTAGCGGCGTGGTCTCATCAGTGTATCTCGATGGTTGCGCAAGCGTCAATCTGACTGCGCCGGTGGTCCCATGCCAGATTACGAATGCAAGCCCAACCCTGGGCAAAGTTTGCCGCAAGTTGGGCGGCTGACTACCATGAATCTATTCGGCACTTCGCTTCATAGACGCATAGTTCAAAACAAGCAACGCTCAACAGGTTAATCGTCGCGTGGGCGCTTACCTTACACCCTGGGTTCCCAGCGAGTCGCGCCCGTTCGACGCGCGGCAGGCGGCGCATTTGCTGCGCCGCGCTGGCTTCGGCGCCTCGCCCCAGGAGATCGCCGCGGCCGTGGCCCAGGGGCTCGAAGCGACCGTCGACGCGCTGTTCGATCGGGCCGACGACGAGGAAGCCGAGTTTCAACAGGCGTTCGCCGCCATCGAGTCCGGCTTCGTCAATCTGAGCGACGTCGGCTATGTCCAGGGGTGGTGGGTCCACCGGATGTTGCGCACGCGGGTGCCGCTCAAGGAAAAGCTCGCGCTGTTCTGGCACGGCCACTTCGCCACCAGCATCCACAAGGTCGAAGACCCGTACCTGATGCACCGGCAAATCGAGACGTTGCGGCAACTGGGGGCGGGGAGCTTTCGCGATCTGGTGCTGGCCGTGGCCAAAGACCCGGCGATGCTGGTTTACCTGGACGGTCAATCGAGCACCAAGGAGCATCCAAACGAGAACTTCGCCCGCGAGTTGATGGAGCTGTTCACCTGCGGCATCGGTCATTACACCGAGCAAGATGTCCAAGCCGCGGCGCGGGCGTTTACGGGCTGGCACCGGCAAGGGGCCGAGTTCGTGTTTGAGGGCGAAGTTCACGACGGCGGCCGCAAGGAGTTTCTGGGCCAGGCGGGGAAGTTCGACGGCGGCGACATCGTCGAGCTGTTGATGCAGCAGCCGGCCACGCCCCGGTTCATCGCCACGAAGCTGCTCCGGTTCTTTGTCACGCCCGAGCCGCCGGACGCTCTGGTTGACGAGGCGGCCCAGTTGCTCGACCGGACGCAGTTGAACATCAAGTGGTTTCTGCGGACGTTGTTTCTGTCGGAGTATTTTTTCTCCGACACCTGTTACCGACGGCGGATCGCCAGTCCCGTCGAGTTCGCCGTCGGCACGGCCCGCACCCTGGGCGTTCGTATTTCTGGCACCGAGGTTAAGGACTATCTCTCGGCGATGGGGCAGAACTTGCTCGCGCCCCCCAACGTCAAAGGCTGGGACGGCGAGCAGAAATGGATCAATTCGAGCACCTGGCCCAAGCGGCTGGACTATGCGCGCTTGGTGGCGGGCGCGGCCAGCGAGACGCCGTTCGGCAATGACCTTAATATCTCGGCGATTGTCCCCGACGAGATGATCACGCCCCCGCAAGTCGTCGAGCGACTGGCCGAAGTGCTGTTCCAGGGGGAACTGCCGGCGGAACTGAAGCCCAAGTTGCTCGACCTGCTGGTGACCTTTGGCGAGGAGCGGAACCCGCAGGTGTTCCGCGACGACCTGGGATCGCGACACGATCGGATTCGCGCTGGCATCGCGGCGCTGTTGTGTACGCCGGAATACCATACGTGTTAAGTCACGCAGAGTGAGACGACAGCCATGTTGACACGGCGACATTTCTTGGGTCAGGGGGCGACGGGGCTTTCGGCGGTGGCGCTGCAGGGCATGATACCGGCGCTGTTTGCCCGGGCCGCCGAGTCAGCCGCCCAGGCCGACAAGTCGGATCGCGTGCTGGTCGTCGTGGAACTAGCCGGCGGCAACGATGGTTTGAACACCGTGGTGCCGTTCGAGAATGACTTGTATTACAAGAACCGGCCCACGCTCGCCGTCGCCAAGGAGCAGGCACTGCGGCTGAACGATCAACTGGGGCTGCATCCGGCGCTCGCGCCGCTGCACCCGTTGTTCGACAAGGGGCAACTGGCCGTGGTGCAAGGAGTGGGCTATCCCGAGCCCGACCGTTCGCACTTTCGTTCGATGGAAATCTGGCACACGGCGTCGACCGGGCGGTCGCGAACCGGCTGGCTGGGTCGCTACTTCGATCGGCCGGGACAGGCAACGCCGCCCAGTACGCTGGCCGGCGTGGCGCTGACCGACCAGTTGCCCCAGGCCTTGCAGGCCGAGCGCTTCGTCGCGCCGGTCGTCAGCTCGCTCGAAGCGCTCGACTCGGCCGTGCAGGACACGGTCGTCTCGACGGCCCTGCTGCGCGAGCTGAGCCAGTCGCGCGGCAAGGCCAACGGCGCCGCGGCCTTCATCAGTCAACAGGCGAACGAGACGCTGCAAACCGCCGAGCAGCTGCGCAGCGCGGCGGGGCGCTATCAAGCGACCGTCACCTATCCCGAGACGCCACTGGGCATCCAGTTGCGCCGCGCGGCACAGATTATTCAAGGCGATCTCGGCACGCGCGTGCTGTTCGCCTCGCAAGATGGCTACGACACCCACGCGACCCAGGCCGACCCGCACCAGGCATTGCTGACGGACCTGGCCGGCGCGTTGGCCGCGTTTCAGAGCGATCTGGCGCAACTGGGCCTGGCCGACAAGGTGGTGACCATGGTGTTCAGCGAGTTCGGCCGCCGCGTCGACGAGAACGCCAGCCACGGCACCGATCACGGAGCCGCGTCGTGCCTGTTCACGCTGGGGCCACAGGTCAAAGGGGGCGTGATCGGCGAGCACCCCAGCTTGGAAAAGCTCGACGACGGCGACCTGATCTATCACACCGACTTCCGCGCGGTCTATGCGACGATTCTCGATCGCTGGCTGATGAGCAACAGCGCCGAGTTGCTCGGCGCGAAGTTCGCGCCGCTGGACTTCTTGCCAGCGGCAAACACTTGAGAGCGTTTCCCGGCAATTCCGCAACCGCCGTTGACGTGCCGAGCTCGATTCAGGGCCGGATTACGGAAAGATTGGATTCCGCCCCGGTCGCTAGGGTAAATTGAGTGGCCTCAGGCATCCGCCGTCACCCCCGCCCGATCACGGAGTTCAGCATGTCACGCCTTGCCCCGCGCTTGATCCCTTGCCTGCTCTTGTTGTTGGCCGTTGCCGCGCCGGCGTCGGCCATGCGCATTACGAAGGATGTTCCCTACGCCACGCCGGCCCTCGAGCGACAGGTGCTCGACATCTACGCCCCGGACGACGTCGGGCAAAAGAAGCTGCCGGTCGTGTTCTGGATTCACGGCGGCGGCTGGCAGCAAGGGGACAAGTCTGACGTCGCTCTGAAGCCGGCGTTCTTCGTCGAGCGCGGCTTTGTCTTCGTCAGCACGAACTATCGCCTGTATCCGCACGTCGAGATGGGGGAGCTGATTCGTGACGTGGCCCGCTCGCTCGGCTGGGTCCACAAGCACATCGCCGAGCACGGCGGCGACCCCAGTAGGATTCTCGTCGGCGGCCACTCGGCCGGAGCGCAACTGGCGGCGATCATCGCGACCGATGATCGCTACTTGAAGGCCGAGGGGGTGCCGTTCGCGGCCTTGCGCGGCTGCATTCCCGTCGACGGCGACACGTATTATCTGCCGGCGATCATCGCCGTGGCCGAGCTGCGGGCCTATATGCACGGGCTGCCCATGCCAGGCAAGTCGGGGCATCGCGTCAAGTTCGGCAACGATCCCGAGAAGCACCTCGACTTTTCGGCCGTGACGCACGTGGCCAAGGGGAAGGACATCCCGCCGTTCTTCATCATGTTTGTCAGCGGGCATCCCGACACGTCGGCCCAGGCCCGACGGCTGGCCATGGCGCTCGAGTCAGCCGCGATTCCCGTCCGACTTTACGGCGGCCGCGAGACGACGCATAGCAAGCTGAACAACGACATCGGCCTGGCGGATGACCTCGGCACGAAAGCGCTGGTGGAGTTCGTCAACGGCGTATTGAAGTGAGGACGAGATTCTTTTACAGACTCTCATATATGGGCGCGAGTGCCATGCTCAAGGAGTAGGTCAGGCCTTGGCCTGACGCAATTGTGCGCACAACTTTGTCAGGCCAAGGCCTGACCTACGGTTTACCAGTCAATTCGGGTGCCATGTTCAAGCCCTCCAGGTTTGAGCGTGTGAAGCGTGTAGCGGCATGCTCAAGTCTGCTGACTTGAGCATGGCACCCGGAATCGAGGATTCGTCGGAGGTTGGCGGTCCCTTCCCGGGACGGTAAAACGATGGCTGATTCACGCAACGCTATTCAACCATGAATGCCAGGATGGGAGAACTGATATGTCCACCGAAGCTCAACGCCCCGCCCAGCATGTCGCCGGCGGCGGCACGTCGAATCGTGACTGGTGGCCGAAGGAATTGCGGCTTGACCTGCTGAGCCAACACTCGGCCCGGTCGAATCCCATGGGCGAGGACTTCGACTACGCGGCGGAATTCAAAACGCTGGACCTGGCGGCCGTCAAGAAAGACCTCGCCGCGCTGATGACCGAATCGCAATCCTGGTGGCCCGCCGACTTTGGCCACTATGGTCCGCTGTTCATTCGCATGGCCTGGCACAGCGCCGGCACCTATCGCACCGGCGACGGCCGTGGCGGCGGGGGGCGAGGCCAGCAACGCTTCGCGCCGCTGAACAGTTGGCCCGACAACGTCAGTCTCGACAAAGCCCGCCGGCTCCTCTGGCCGATCAAGCAAAAGTATGGCCGCAAGCTCTCGTGGGCCGACCTGATCATTCTGACCGGGAACGTCGCACTGGAAACGATGGGCTTCAAGACGTTCGGCTTTGGCGGCGGGCGTGAGGACGTGTGGGAGCCGGACCAGGACGTCTATTGGGGCGTCGAGAAGACCTGGCTCGGCGACGAACGCTACACCGGCGATCGCAACCTGGAGAACCCGCTGGCGGCCGTGCAGATGGGGCTGATCTACGTGAACCCCGAAGGGCCGAACGGCAAACCCGATCCGGTGGCCGCGGCGCGCGACATTCGCGAGACGTTCAAGCGAATGGCGATGAACGACGAAGAAACGGTGGCGCTGATCGCCGGCGGGCACACCTTTGGCAAAACTCACGGCGCGGCTCCGGCCACGAACGTGGGGCTCGATCCCGAAGCGGCCGGCCTCGACGAGCAAGGGCTGGGTTGGAAGAACAGTTTTCGCAGCGGTGTCGGCGGCGACGCGATCACCAGCGGCCTGGAAGTCACCTGGACCACCACGCCCACCAAGTGGAGCAACAACTTCTTCCAGAACTTGTTCGGCTACGAGTGGGAGCTGACCAAGAGCCCGGCCGGCGCGAACCAGTGGGTAGCCAAGGGGGCGAGCGCGACGATTCCCGACGCGCACGATCCGGCCAAGAAGCGGCTGCCGACGATGTTGACCACCGACCTGGCGTTGCGCATGGACCCGGCCTATGAAAAAATCTCGCGGCGCTTCTTGGGGCATCCCGAGCAACTGGCCGAGGCGTTCGCCCGAGCCTGGTTCAAGTTGACGCATCGCGACATGGGTCCGCGTGCCCGATACCTGGGGCCGGAAGTTCCATCGGAAGAATTGATCTGGCAGGACCCGATTCCGGCGGCGAACCATCCGCCCGTCGATGCCAAGGACATTGCCGCGCTCAAGAGCAAGGTTCTGGCCGCCGGGCTGACGGTCTCGCAGTTGGTCTCGACCGCGTGGGCGGCGGCGTCGACGTATCGCGGCTCGGACAAGCGCGGCGGGGCGAACGGCGCGCGGATTCGCCTGGCCCCGCAAAAGGATTGGGCCGTCAACCAGCCTGCTCAACTGGCCCAGGTGTTGAAGAAGCTCGAGGAGATTCAAGCGGCGTTCAACGGCGCGCAATCCGGCGGCAAGCGCGTTTCGCTGGCCGATCTGATCGTGCTGGCCGGTTGCGCCGGTGTGGAGCAAGCGGCCAAGAACGCCGGCCACGAAGTGACGGTCCCGTTCACGCCGGGACGGATGGACGCTTCGGCCGCGCAAACCGACGTCGAATCGTTCGCCGTGCTCGAACCGATCGCCGATGGCTTCCGCAATTACTTGAAGGGGAAGTACACCGTGTCGGCCGAGGCATTGCTGGTCGATAAGGCCCAGTTGCTGACCCTGACCGCGCCCGAGATGACCGTGCTGGTCGGCGGCCTGCGGGTCTTGAACACGAACGTCGGCGGGGCCAAGCACGGCTTGTGGACCAAGCGGCCCGAGGCGCTGAGCAACGACTTCTTCGTACACCTGCTCGACATGCGAACCGAGTGGAAGCCGACGTCGCCGGCGGCCGACACGTTCGAGGGACGCGACCGCAAGACGGGAGAAGTCAAAGAGACCGGCACGCGGGTCGACCTGGTCTTTGGCTCGAACTCGCAGCTTCGTGCCCTAGCCGAAGTCTACGGCAGCGCCGACGCCGGCAAGAAGTTCGTTCAGGACTTCGTGGCCGCGTGGGACAAGGTGATGAATCTCGATCGGTTTGACTTGAGGTGATTTGGATCGCTGGCTGGCCAAGTGGGCGACTAGTGTCCGACACTCCGCGTACTACGGCAATGCGGCAAGGCATATTCGCTTCGGTGTGATTCGAGCCGGCGCAGGTTTGTACAACCACCATGTGCATATTTGCTCAACCAGTAATGTCCGTTAGCAATACGCAGATTTTTGCGCGTATTTCGTCGCGAGGCACACAATTCCTGGCCTACCAAATGGACTATGAGTCACTCGCTGACAACGCGATGATTCTGCCGATCCCGGTGAACAAGCCGGTGCGAGACGATAGCTTGCGATTCATTGATTTGTATGATTACCCGGACCTGTTCGACGATCTGGATAGCGGCTTTCCGTATAAAGCCCCTGTAACATTCTCGATTGGCTGCTCTGCCGCACGACACCTCATGTCGCGGCAGAATTTGCAGGTTTTCGAGGTCGGCAATTACATCGCTTCATTTGTGCCAAACCTTGTCGACTTTTCACGCCTCGATCCACGATTTACCCTTCCCCAGACCGTTTGGTCACGGCTCCCGCAATACCAAGATTATGGATTCGCGGTGTTTCAGCTTGCGGCAGGATCGTTGAAGCCGCATCCGATGGCATTTGAATTTCAAAGGGCCGGCGATTCGGTTTACTTTCCGACGATGCATATCCATGACGGAGTAGTTCACGACACCGAGGAATTTGATCACGTTCTCTATCTGCAACATGCGGGCTTCGACAGCCGAGTTTATGGTTACGACAATTCCGACGTGATCGATGAGTCGACCGGCTTGGTGCGATCCAAATATATTGCGAAGCGGTTTTGTAGCATTGCGCGTTCAGCTGGAATTATTCAATCAGACTTGCTGGTGCATCGAAGAGTCATTCGCGGCAACCATCCAAATAGTGACACTTGGCTTTCGACTGCGGGTGACCCGGAAAACCCAACATTGAACCTGCGTCCGTGGTTGTCATATGTTCCTTGGCTGCTCACCTCCGGAGCGGTGTTCTGGCTCTTTGCGCGACGCTACCGATTGAAGAAGATGAGAATCGCCGACCAGCCGACCGCACAGAGTTAAGTCAGTCGTGATAGTCCTTCACTTGCCTCGGTCAACATCGACTGAAGCGTCGAAAGCGGCCGCAATATCTTCATCAGTAGTACCATCATGCTTGACTTTGAATACGAACGAGCCGGTCAGAACAACGATATTCTGGTGGTGGTCCTCTCGGGCACCCTCGACGAGCAGACGTGCGGCTACCTGATGGAATGCGTCAAAGAGGACGTGCTCGAAGGCTCCACGAAAATGATCTTGGACTGCGAGCGGCTCGATTTCATTTCCAGCATGGGCTTGGCCATGCTCGTCCGGGTGAGCTCGCGCATGAAGAAACTGAACGGCGACGTGAAGCTGGCGGCCGTCCAAGGCCTGGTGGCCCAGGCGATTCACGCCGTCCGGCTGAATCTGCTGTTTCAGATTTACCCGACGGTCGACGATGCCATTGCCGCCCACGGCGGGTGAAGGAAGGGAGCATGCCTATCGGCCAACGTACGAGCGGGGGTTTGAATCGCGTTAGGAATCGTTGAGCCGATCGCCTCGTTACGCTCGCGAAAGTTGGTAGTGGGTCAGTTTGCATTTAAGACGTTGGGTGGCAAGGGCAGAGCGCCGCGATGCCATGTTCCAGCCAGCGGACTTGAGCATGCCGCTGGGCGTCTGGCTCAATGGAATCGTGGTTGCTACTTGGCCAACTGTCGATCGATCCATTTCCGCAACTGGTCGTGGTCGACAAAGCCGACCCGGTGGGCGACGGCCGCGCCGTTGTGGAACAGATAGACATCGGGAATCGACGACACGCGATAATGTCGCGCTAGGGCGTGGTTCCGCCCGACGTCGATCTTGACCACCGCCACCTGGCCGCTGCTGGCCAGTCGATCGAGTTCCGGTTCGAGCATCCGGCAGGGCGGACACCAATCGGCGCCGAACTTCACGATCACCGGTTGCTTGCTTTCGAGCACCGTGGCCCGAAACCAGGGGTCGTCGGGCGTCGCGCGAATCGGCCCGAAGCCAAAGCCCGACTCATAGGCCAGGTATCCGCCGGCGCCGACGGTCAAGAGCACTACCACGGCATTGAGCAGGAAGTTGAAGCGGTTCATCGCGATTCTATGAGGTGATAACGAGTGGTTCGGCCCAGGCAAGTCTACGTCACAACTTGACCGTGCCAGGTCGCGGAACCGTGCAAATCGATGCGATCGCCCTGGGGACGGGCCGCGTGGACAGCCGGGCAGATCGCCCCCTTCATCTCCCTCTCCAAGACCGGCTCGCCGTCAGGTGCGGTGTGGTTCGCGACCAGGATTAAATTGCACTGGTCTGGTCGGCAGCTTAAATTGATTGACGCCGCCTGCCTGCCATTGAAACTCCCGCCTGATTGCCGCCACCCTCCCTCGCAAAGGACCATTGCCATGAACGATGGGCTGCGACGTTCTCTCCTGGACTCATTCATCTCGCGACGACGCTACTTGTTCACCGCGGCCAGCGGCATGGCGACGGCGCTGTTTCGCGGGCTGGTCGGCAATGCGTCGGCGGCCGAGCCCGCGCCCGGCGCGGCCCCAGGGGCGAGTCTGATTCGCGACGAGAATCAACACGCGGGCGCGACCGACTGGCAACTCACGCGCGTCCGCGCCGACAGCGAGGGCTTTCGCTCGCCGTGGATTGAAGGGTATTGCTCCAAGCAGAGCGTGCTGGCCGGTGAGTCGCTTGACATCATGGTGTCGAGCAAGCCGGCCCGGCCGGTGTTGCTTGAGATTTTTCGCACCGGCTATTACGGCGGCCGCGGGGCGCGGCACATGCAAACGCTCGGCCCGTTTTCCACTAAAACGCAGCCCACGCCCGTGCCCGGCGCCAAGGATCTGATCGAATGCCAGTGGGAGCCGACGGTCACGTTGACCATTCCCAAGGACTGGCCCAGCGGCGTCTACCTGGGCCGATTGACCACGCAAGTCGACGAAGCCAAGGAGCCGTACTGGCAGAGTTACGTCGTGTTCATCGTTCGCGACGAGCGCCCGGCGGACATTCTGTTCCAGTGTTCCGACAACACGTGGCAGGCTTACAACCGCTGGCCCAACAAGTACTCGCTCTACACGCATCCCAAGGACGGACAAGGCCCTTGGGCCGATGTCAGCTTCGATCGACCCTACGGCCGCGAAGCGCAATACACCGGCGTGGTGAACGACCCATTGACGGTCGGCTCGGGCGAGTATTTGCCGCTCGAGTTTCCGTTGGCCTATTGGCTCGAGCAGCACGGCTACGATGTTTCGTACTGCACGAACAGCGACATGCTCACGTCCGAGCGCGGCCTGAAGTGCAAAGCCTTTATCAGCGTCGGGCACGACGAGTATTGGGACATCCGCCAATATGAAAGCGTCATGAAGATGCGCGACGCCGGCGTGAATTTGATGTTCTTGTCCGGCAACTCGGTCTGCTGGGTCACGCCGTTCCGAGCCAGCGGCGACGGCCGGCCCAATCGGATCATCTTCCGCGGCGGACCCTACGGCGGCGACGCCCCGCATGCGCCCAGCAGGGCGGCCAAGCATGGCCCCTTCCCCCATCACGGGCCCGACGAGGGTTTGTTGATGGGGGCGAGGAACGTCGAACCTGTCAACGGCGGCGGCGATTGGGTGATCGTCCAGCCCGAGCATTGGATGTTCGCCGGCACGGGAGTCAAGCGCGGCGATCGCATCCCGGGCCTAATCGGCTGGGAGTATCACGGCAACCCGCCCAACCTGCCAGGATTGGAAGTCGTGGCCGAAGGAACCGCCTGGCAAAGCGGTCAGAATCCACAGCACTGGACGGCGACGATCTATCCTGGGCCGAAGGGCAACTTCGTGTTCAACGCCTCGACGATCTTTTGGGTACAGGGGTTGTCGTCGCCGCCGGGTCACACGTTGCCCTGGTCGCACTGGTCGCGCCCGCACGGCCCCGACGAGCGCGTGGAGAAGATCACGCATAATCTCTTGCGCCGCGCGATTGCCGGGCAAGGTGCGTAGTACATCGCCCGTCGTTAGTTGTCCGTTGTACTCTGGGCGAGGGCCCTTGCGTTCGCAGCGGGTTGTTCCAGGTTGCCGACGCCGGCGTGCTCGTTCGACTGGTTTCCCGCAGGAGGCGCGATGGAGTTTGGCGCCTGCGCCGCTGGGGACGTAATCGTGGTGTTGATCACCAATAAACCATTCCGAATCGATTGAATCCCCCTCGTTTTTCGCAACTGCGTCGGCCTCAAATACTTCTGATTCGCCTGCTGGGAAAGGCGGCATCATCGGCGACCTGATTTTCCAAATACCCGCCAAGAAAATTGTTGACGATTTTGTCAAGCAGGTGTAAATCAGAGGTCAGCGACGTTGATACGTCGCGCGTCAATGCGATCGAATGAAGGGCGTGGCCCGCGGGCGCTTAATCGCCGGCCGCGCCGTTCCGATGGCGGAAGGACGCAAGGTTGTGATGGTGTGAAGTCGCTCGATCCGGTCTCTTACCGCGGAGGGCAATTCATGCAAGATCCGCCTGGTCGGTATCGCTGAGAGGTGGTGCGGCGCACAATCGCCTGCGTCCGCCCCTCAGTTCCGGTCTTCTTTTTACAGGCACAACGCATCAAGATAGTGAGATTCTCAAGGCAACAAGGCCCCGCAATGCCCTCCGGCGTTGTGGGGTTTTTTTGTTGAAGAGTGAAGCCGACGTCACGCTACGCCCCGTGCGTGGACATTGTGTTTTTCGCGGCGTCGTGGCAGCGGCGAATCAGCGTCACGTGATTGCCCGTCTCGTTGTACGAGACCTCGTCCATACTCTTGTGCATCATCAGCAAGCCGCGCCCGTGTCCTTCGTCAAAGCTGTTCGTCACTTCGCGATCGAGCACTTCTTGCGGCTTGAAGCCGTGTCCTTCGTCACCGATGTCGAAGCGGGCGCCGAATGTTGAAAGGTGCGTCGTCACGGTGACCTTGCGGTTGCAGTACGGCGGCGAGGAGCACCGCGCGGCAATCCGTGGATGGTCCCCTTCGGGGGACAGCAACGGCTCGGCCGCCATTTCCTGCTGGCTGAGCTCTAGATTGCCGTGTCCCATGGCGTTGGTGATCGCTTCTTCGAGCGCCAGCCCGACGTTGATTCGTTCGACGGGGTCGAACAAGCCCATCTCGGCCAACTGCTGTTGCACCACATCGACCAGCGGCCGAATCAACGAGGGGTCGTTTTCCAGGATGAAGTAGCACGTCATCGCGCCGATGCAGCGCACCACCCGCTCGCGCCGGCGATCGGCCTCGCGCCGCGCGAGAACCCGCTGCACCGTGTCGGCCAGGATTTCGGTTTGTTGCGACTTGGGAACGTAGCAGGCGGCCCCTTGCTCCAGGGCCGTCACGGCCAACGTCTCGTTGCCGAAGGCGGTCAGCAGAATGATCGGCACGTCACAGAATCGCTCGCGAATCACGTTGACCAGTTCCAGCCCATTCATCTCGGGCATCATCAGATCGGTCAACACCAGATCGGGGGGCGCGTGCTCGACGCGCTCGACGGCCTGCACGCCGTTTTCAGCGAACTCGACTTCCACTTCCCCCAGCGTTTTGAGCAGCCCTCGCACCAGATGCCGCTCGACCACCGAATCGTCAACCACCAGAATTTTGGTCATGCTGGCTCTCCCTCGCGCTCATGTCAGGTGACAGACGAGGGCTTCGTGCCGTAACGTGCCAGGCGCTCGCTCCATGAAACATAGAGTGCCCTGCCCGTGAGGCATCCCCTGGCACCAACTGAATTATACCGTCGCCGTTCTTAAATAATTGCACACTTCCGGGACAAGCTAGCTCCAGGGGGAGGGGCTGCGGCTCCCCCTGGAGCGCGGCATTCCTCGGGAAAAGCGGTCGCGGCCGGGTTGGGCCGGCGCTCGACGGACCAGATGTGCCTCGCCGCACACGAAGATTACGAAGCCGTGTTGGCCTTGGGCTTGGCTTTTGGCTGGGCGGGCTTGGGACTTTGGAACAACGGCGCGATGTTCAGCGCGTTCCAGACTTCATAGTCCTTGCGTAAGCGCGCAACAATGTCGGGCTTGGCGCTGGCCAGATCGGTTGCTTCGCCCACGTCGGCGTCCAGGTCGTACAACTCGTCAGGCCTATCCCGAGTGAGCAGAAGCTTGTAGTTTCCCTCGCGCTCCGCGCCCGAAGCGCCGCCGCCGGTGCGCCAGAACATCCGTGGGTGCGGGACGCCGGTTCGTTCGCCCGTCAGGTACGGGATCAGGTTCACTCCGTCGAGCGAGTGCTCCTTGGGCACTTGGGCTTCGGTAATCGCCGCCGCCGTGGTGAAGAAATCGAGCGAGCTGACCGGCGGATCGTATTGCTTGCCGCGAGGCAGCCGCGCCGGCCATCGGGCGCAGCGAATCGATCGGCAACGAGACGCGGCTTCATCGGCCACGCTGTCATCGACCGCGTCTCGGCCTTCCGCGTTAGGGCTGGCGCTTTTGCCCGAGGTCGATGGTATTGTCCCAAAGCCGAAAGGGGGCGAAGTCGATGAAGGCAAGCGTCCCGCCGACAGCGGCGTCACCCGCCGCGTGCCGGAGGTGAAAGCGAAGAAGTAGGCGGTGACTGCGATCGGCGCGTCTCACTTCTTATGCCCGGCGGCTGGGTGCTCGTGATTGGCCGTCAGCGGTTTGCCCGTCTCAATCAGCACCGACGAGAACTGGCGATACAGCGTTTTGAGCGAGACGTGAAAAATGCCGTGCTTCGTCTCGAAGCCGTTCTCCACGCCGGGCGTCCCCTTGGGGGTGAAGTCGTTTCCCCACGGATTCCACATGGTGACCTGGTCGGTGGCGTGATCGTACTTGAAGATCGCGTAAGCGTGGCCATAGCCGAGTTTGGGAACCTTCTGGTGACCCTTGGGCGGGTTGTCGCTCATGCCGACGCCGACCAGGTGGCCGCGGGCCAGCGCGGCAGGAATCGCCTGGCGCAGCTCGGCCAGCCTCGCCTTTTCGTGCTCGGGGTCGCGGAGCGTGATCCGCTCGACCTCGTGGCCGGTGTACATCTCGATCACCTTGCCGGTCGAGCCACCCGAGGCGATGGCGTCGGTCACTTCGCCGGTGCGTTTGGCGGCCGGGGCCGTGGCGCGCATCCGCTGGCCAAACGCCTTTTCCAGCACCGTCAGCCACAGTCCGTCTTCCAAGCTGGCGGCTGAGTTGTTGACCAGCATCTCGGCGTCGGACACATGCTGGACCGTGATGTTCGTGCCGTCAGGAAAGCGGACTTCAAAAGCGCCGTTCGATTGGGGCGAGATCATCTGCTTGAGCTTGCTGGGGTGATGGGCCGCGATGTTCCCCGTGACCGAGAAGAAAAAGCAGTCGCCGATCGAGCCTTGCCGCATCGCCTTGAAGTCAGGACCGTCGCCGGCAAACAGCCGATGCGTCAGCGTCGTCAGCGCCTTGAGATTCTGCTGGAAGCGGGGCTCGTAGCGATACTCCTTGGCCGCTCCTTGGGCCGCGTCGAGGGCCTTGATCGGCCCTTGGTCCGCGCCGTGCAGCAGGCTGGCCTCGCTGACCGCGTACTCACCAGGCGTGGCCGCCACGCGCATCCGCTCGCGCTGCTTGATGGTCGCCAAGGCCGCCGCCGCTTCCCCTTTGATCTGCGAGCGGTTCATCAGCGTGTCGATCTCTTTGGCGTCCAGCTTGCCGTCGTGGTTCAAGTCCCACTCGGCGAAGTGGGCCTGAACCACTTCGGCAAACGTGCGGGTCGCATGACTGCCGGCCTTGTGAGCGGGGGCCGCGGCCGACGCCGCCTCGCGCGGCTGGGCCAGGGCTGGGTGACACGCCAGGCCGACGGCCAGAACGATCAGCCACTTGGAACGATGAAGCGTGCGCATGGTCGATGACTCAACGTGCCAACTCGCTGTCAGCTTTACGCAAGCGTTTCTGGGCCGGTTCGATTGCATTCTGACGAGAGTGCAATGTTTCTTGCTCTTGTCGCTAAAAGAGTGAAACACCCGTCCCGCCAACTCAGTCTAGTTCGCCAACGAAGCCGCTTGAAGCAGGCTGTCAAAAAGTCTCGCCGCCGCGCTGGGTCAACGGCCAAGTGTCTGGTCTTCGCCCGCCGGGCGTTCCCAGTCGATCGCCGAGTCACGCCGCACCCAGATGTAGGCGGTTTTGCGCTCGGGGCCGTACGGTAGTTTCACCTGCCGGTAGTCGCGATGGAAGCGCGGGTCGGCCGCCATCTGTAGGCCCGAGACGAACATGGGCTGCGGGCTGCCGATGTGAAACACGATCAGCTCAGGCCGGCGGTCGAGCACGTAACGCCCGTCGCCGTGGTCGTGAGCCAGCCAGCCGTCGCTGGTCGCCGGCGGTTGCCGGGCAATGTGCCGATCGCACAGCCCCAACATATCGAGCGCGGGAAACTCGGTGTAATAAGGCAGGCACCCGGCCGCGGTGACCGCCATCAACGGCCGCGCGTCACCAGCCCGGCGGCGCAGCTCGAGCGCCAACTGCTGGCCGCCCCATTCCCAGCGCTCTTCGTTGGCGCGACGACATTCGGCGTCGCGCGACTCGATGATCGCCGACGCAGCCAGCAGCGCTGCCGTTCCAGTCAGCAATGCGAGTGGCCGCAAGCCGGCGCTTGCTAGCCACTGCACTCCCACGACCGTTAAGCAGGCCAAGCAGACTGCGACCGGGCCGAACATGCGATAGGCGGGAAAGACGTCGCCGCCGATCGCCGCCACGTAAGCCAGCCAGATTGCGGTCAACGTGGCCAGTAGAATCACCGCGCGACGACGGTAGCCCCGTACGCCGGCCACGACACCCATCGCGGCGGCCACGAACAACGGCAACACCACCCAGCAGCCGTGCCGGACATAGTCGAGCCCCAGCCGCAGTCGTTCGACGCTCGGAGCCAGCTTCACATAGGCCGTATTCGGCAGCCAGTCGTGGTAATACCAGAGTCGAAACGCAAGCTGGCCACCGACGGCCAAAGCAGGCAGCGCCGCCAGCACCAGCGCCATCCGCAGCCGCACGAACCCGGCCGCGACCGCGACGATGATCGCCACGAGCAACAAGCCATCGGGACGCGTCAGGCACAGCAGCCCGAGCGGCAGGCTGGTTTGCCACAGTTGACGGTTCGTCGACGTGTCACCTTCGAGCAGCTTGATCGTCGCGGCGATCGACCCGATGAGAAACATGCCAAACAACGGCTGTTCTAGCCCGGCGATCGACCACACCGCCAAGGGGGCGCTCAACGCCGCCAAGGCCGCCGCGACCAGACTGGGTATGAATGACGTCGTGCCGCGTCCGCGAATGCTTGATGCGAACAACCAGGCCACGGTCGCCCCGGTGCAAATCATGCCGAGCGCGCGAGCGGCCGTGACCAGATCGACGCCGACCGCGCCGCTGGCCGCCATCAGCAGCACCCAGAGGAGATTCGAATAGCCTTCGACCGATTCGCCGTCGGTCCAGGTCAGCCCCTGGCCGCCGAGCAATCGCGCGGCAAAGCGGAGCGAAATGAATGCGTCGTCCGAGAAGAAGGGGTAGTAGTAGCCGGCATGCGCGACCAGAATCGCCACGGCCACGTAGAGCATGCTCCGCATGAAGGTCGCTCTCCCGGTCCCCTGCCCTGAAAAAATGCGTTGATCTGACCAGAGCAATCCTCTTGAGCATACATCGCTCGGTCACCCAAGTCGGCGGCTCTGCCGCCGTGAACGGTGGCAGAGCCACCGGCTTGGAAACGCCGCATTGAATCAGGAATCGCTCTTGCCAGCGAATATGATACAGTGAAAGCATCACTGCGTCCCGCATCGGCGCGGCTCAGCCGGGCGATTCAAGGCACGTACGACCGATAGGTCGACAGGGGGTAACGATGTTCCTGTTCGCTCAAGCGATGATCGAGAACCACGCGGTGGCCCAGTCGGGTATCGGGCTCGGCTCGGCGATTGCGGTCGTCTGCTCCTGGCAGCGGAACCGCTCGATTCTGTGGGCGATCTTGGCCGGACTGTTGTCCTGGTTTTACGTCATCTACTTCGCATTGACCCGCCGAGACGACGAGCGGAGATGAGTTGAGATCAATAGGCTGCCAGCAAGGTATTTTGTCAGAACTTGTGGCAGTGTGCCAATTCGATTCGGTGTGTCGCACAGGTGCAAGTATGTCTCAGGCCGTCCGGGGCCATTGATATTGGCCATAGCCTTATGCGCCGCAATGGTTGCCATCGTGAAGGGGTAAGTCGGCTGCGAGCCATGCTGCTCGTTGCCGGAATCGGTATCGCCGTCGTGATTGCAATCACGCTGGTGATTCGCGTCATCGCTGATGCCCGCGCTAGGTCTGACAAGCTGCGCTGTTCGCAGCTGCCAGCCGCGCTGCGTACCAAGCTTGCCACTGCCGACTGTCCGTACGATTATGCTCGACCGTCTTCAAACCATGTCGGTGGTGTCAACGTGGCTTACTGCGATGGTCATATCCAGTTTCTTAGCGACGAGACGGAATACTTCGTCTACTGCCTTTTGATGTCCCCGGACGGAAAGAGCGCAAAACCTCCAGGAAAGACAGACCCTATCAAGACCGGATGGTTTGGCCTTTCCGTCGACGTGAGCAGGCTCAATCGGTAGCGCCTGTATGTCCGTTACAGTTCAGTAGGTCACGCCTTGGCCTGACATCGTCTCGCTTGCGTTGCGCGAGGCCCGAAGCCAATCGAGTTGAGACCATAACATCGTCACGCCCCAGCCTGACCTACGGGCTTTCTCATAACTTTTGCCAGCATGCCCAATCGCCTTAGCCGCCAAACGGAAACTTATGGCACGCAGTTAGGGTACTACCCGGTATAATGCGGCTCCTTCCTGCCATCGTCCCCCCGGGTGCTGTCGAGTCATGTCGAGTTTCTATTCGCTGCTCTTCGTCGCGCTGACCGCCACGCCGACTCCGGCGGCTTCGTCGCCGATCACTTACGCCCAGCATGTCGCGCCGATTCTGTGGAGCAACTGCGCCGGGTGCCATCGGCCCGGCGAGGTGGGCCCCTTTTCGCTGTTGAAGTACGAGGATGCCGCTAAGCGAGCCGACTTCCTGGCCTCGATTACCGCCGAACGAAGGATGCCCCCTTGGAAGGCTGCCGAAGGATTCGGCGAGTTCAAGGATGAGCACCGGCTGACTCCGCAAGAAATCGACCTGATCGGCCGGTGGGCCGCGGCCGGAGCGCCGGAAGGGAACCCCACCGATCTGCCCGAGCCCCCCAAGTTCGTCGACGGCTGGCAACTGGGCGAGCCCGATCTGGTGCTAGAGATGAAAGAAGAGTTCACCGTGCCAGCCGACGGCCGCGACATTTACCAGTGCTTCGTCATTCCGATTCCCATCGACGAGAACAAGACCGTGGCGGCCGTCGAGTTCCGGCCGGGCAATCGTCGCGTCGTCCATCACGGCATCTTGTACTTGGACTCGAACGGCGCCGCCCGAGCCAAGGACGACAAGGAGCCCGGCCAAGGCTACCGCAGCTTTGGCGGCCCGGGCATCTTGCCGACCGGCGGCCTGGGGGGCTGGGCGCCGGGCGTGACGACGCGGAAACTGCCCGAAGGGGTCGGCAAGTATCTGCGCAAAGGGTGCGATCTGGTCATGCAGATCCACTATCACCCCAGTGGCAAGGTCGAACAGGATCGCTCGCGCGTCGGCATTTACTTTGCCAAGACCGAGGCCAAGCTGCTACTCGGCGGGCTGTCGATCGTCAGCCGGGGATTGAACATTCCGCCCGGCGCCGACAAGCATCGCGTGACGGCCAAATGTGAACCGCTGCCCGTCGATATCAAAGCCCTGGCCGTTTATCCGCACATGCACCTGCTAGGCCGACAGATGAAAGTCTATGCCGAAACGCCCGACGGCAAGCAGTTGCCGATGGTGTGGGTGAAGGACTGGGACTTCAATTGGCAAGGTTCCTACGTGTTTGCCCAGCCGCAGCGATTGCCCAAGGGGTCGGTCATTCACGTCGAAGCCGAGTACGACAACTCGGAGAGCAATCCGCACAATCCGAACTCGCCGCCGAAGTTGGTTACCTGGGGCGAAGAGACCACCGACGAGATGTGTCTGCTCACCTGCGTGCTCGTGACCGACACGATGGACGATCTGCGCCAGATCGTGAAGATGCGAAACGGCTGGCTGGGGGCGGCCCTGGCGGGCGGGGCGAACCTCGCCGACATCGACGCCCTGACGAAGACCACTTCAAGCTCGCCCGACGATCTGATCGTCTCGGTCCTGTTGGAACAGGTGCTCAACAAGGGCTTCAAGATTCCCGATGTGGGGAAAGGGCAACTGACCCAGTACGACAAGAACGGCGATGGCTGGATGGACCGCGCCGAGTTCGACGCTGCGCCGGCCGTAGTTCAGGTCTTGATTCGCGAGACAGCCAAAAGCCACATCCGCGAAGAGCTCGCCCGCTTGAAGAAGTGACCGAGTCGCCGAACGGCGGCGGGTTGCTTGCGCGGCGGAGTTAGTTAGCCATTCAATCGTTCGAGTAGCCGTTCCAGACAATCGACCAGGAGTTCTTGTTCCGATCTCATTGTCGGGCCGCTTCCAAGCGTTGCCGCAAGCGGCGTTCGACCTCTTCGGGACCGGCGTCGGGAAATTGCTGACGAATCCCCTCGCGCGCCACTTCGCAGGAAAAGGCGTGCAGGTCGAGCGCGATCTTCAGGCGCTGCTCGCCGGCCATCGCGCGGTAACGCTCGATCTGTCGAGCCAGCGCCGCTTCGGGAGTCGTGAGGCTTCTCGCTCCGTGGTAGTTACGTGGCACGTTAGTTCTCGTCATTGTCGCAAGTTACATTTTCGTCTTCTCTGAATTCTTCGACTAGCTGACGAACGACTTCAGGCGTGTACCGCGCCTCGAGCATCATTTCGTCCAAGAGATCGTCTTCACGGCCTAATGGATAACGCCTGTGCACCTGCGTCAGAAGCTTGTTAACATTACCGGTAATGCCTGCGTGAAAAAGGATGACGTTTCTCCACCACGGATCATGAAAATTATCTACCAGCACCTCCAATTGCTGGCCGGAAACGACATGTTCGGCGGTTAGGTATTCCTGATAGGAGAGGTGACCAAGAGAGTATTCCCCAACTCCTTCGGGCACAATAATGCTATCGCAAAGGCGAAGTTCGTCGATAACGTCTTCGATCGCCAAGTTCTCGTATGTCTTGGCGAACGACGCATTCCAAATCTTTGCGGCGGTCCGTTTATCGAATCGACGACGGTGCTTCAAGTGGAGGGAGTACGCGAGCCGCTTAAGAAAATGGCGCTTGTCGGACTTGACTATGCGTCTAGGACGTTTAACTTGCCGCTGACGGTCCCATCGCTCCAATAGCAATTCAAACCTTCGCTCATACACTTCTGCCCGGGAGTGTGGCAGGCCGAAGTCATTTTCATGTAGCGAAGCTACGATTGTGGCCGTCATCGGATTGGCACACACAGCCCGAATATGGCTGTTCTTGCCAAAGAACACCCTGATTTCGTCGAGTTTGGTTGGGCTCAACTCGAACCATTTATTCATGAACGCGTCTAGCTGCTCTTCAGTAAACGGAAGTAAGTTCGTCACGGCCCATATGGCGGGTAGTTGCAGATTCGCGATATCGCGCGACGTAATAATCAGTCTAGGCGACTTACTTGCGGCCTCGGAACGTAGGGTCTCAAAAGCAGTCTCAAAAGGTGTTCCCGCGTTCATCGCGCTGAGTTGCCTGTAGTCCATCGCGCGAATTGGGCGACTGATGCCTAAATGGCATCCTTTCTTCTTTGTATCATCGCGGAGGAGAATCACGTCGTGAAATTCTGTCGGCACACGACATTCGCGACCATAGCTTCCGTCAACTCGCACTTCTTTGGGAATATGAAGCATCGCAAGTATTTGCTTGCCAAGTGCCGGCCCGAAAGTCGCAGCTTCGTCGGCGCCGTCAATAATGACCAGTTGTGTCGCGGACAGAACGTCCGCAATCGGAACGCCTGGGTCGGTGGCCTTTAACGATTGAAGAAACGCATCCAATGCCTCGAAGAGACTTGTGTCAGGTGATTCAATGCGACTGCACGGAAAGTAGATGCAGGAAATTCCCTTCTCAATCGCAGCATCCGCCAACCGCTGAGCAAAGCACGTCTTTCCAGAGCCCGCATCGGCAACTATTGCAATGTGGTTTTCTGCACTAACCAATACGTCCGGACACACGTCAGGTATCACGAGCGCACGAGGTGAGGTTTCGTCTGAAGAGGGAACAAACATATCTTTATCACAGACGCGAACGAGCGAATTCACCACTGCGCCGCTCACCGCAATATCGTCGATGAGCGCACAATCTTTGGCTGCCTCTGCTCCGGAGATACGTTCCTGCAATTTCTCAATGAACGCAGCGAGATTTGGTCGCCGAAAACTGACGTCCTCCAGTAGCTGAGTGGATTCTGCTTCGCTGGTTGCACTACTACTTTTCGTTTTCGAGTTAGCGCCGCTATAACGACTCTTGATCGGGTCGAGGAGTGGCGGAACGGTATGAAGCTTGGGCACCTGGCAGTAAAGCGCTTGTATCGCGTTAAAGTCATCGCGGCGAATAGTGAATCCGGTGCGTCCACTTAATTGCAGCTTGCCTGATAGCAATGAGCCGAAGTCGCCCCCAACAGGAGACGCACTAAGATTCACATAAAACGACTCGAGGGGCCTTTGCTGGGCCAATTCGAACGCATGCCATTCGCGGTGGAGGGAAACGTAAGCACGCGTCGCAGTTGATAGGCTCGTGCCTGGATATGCGAGTGTTGCGTATAATTCTGGTACGCAATCGTGAATGAGCGCCACAAGTTTTTCCGGACCGATGATTTTCGACTGTCGTCGGACCTTGTCGAGAAGGAGATCTGCATCCGCGAGTGGCGCATCAGGCAAGTTATACGTGGTGATAAACAGAACTTCTTTGGGGAGTTCCTTTTGGTTGGTTAATGGGCTAAGGACCTTGGTTTCCGCGCAATGCAATAGTTGCTGCAAGGCCGTACTTACCGACGACTCCGACGAAAATGAGCCCGAGAATTCAGAATTCTTGACTTGTATGACGCTGAGAATTGGATCACGGAACGAATCGGGCATCACAAAAATAAAATCTTTCCCTCGCTCAAATGGCCCATGAACATGCTCGAGGTGGGTTGCTCCCATAGCCTTGAGTAGTGGAATCACGATGGTTTCGCGGAGCTGCCGTTCGCTCATTAGACGTAATGCAGCCAGCACGCGATCTTTTGTGGCAATTTCAGCGGGTTGCGCTTTTGGCATTTGAGTTCTGAATGCGTTCGAAGCCATAAACGAGCGTTAGTTGTGGATCGCGGCGCATTGTTGCGGCAGAAGCAACACTTAGCTACCCGATACAGACGGTGTGCGCCTGGATCGGCAACACGCAGGCCGTGGCGATGAAGCATTATCTGCAAGTCACCGACGAGCACTTCGAGCGGGCCATTCGTGAGCCCGAAAGCGCGCTGCAAAATCCGGTGCAGCACAGCGCCGAAACAGCGCGAAACGAGTCGCAACCGTTACCCACCGCGCAACAAAAAACCCCGGTTTTTCCGGGGCTTTCTGTGTCTTACGACATAATGAACATTTGTACAGCTCCCCGTTAGGGGCTGCCTTCGTAAGAGTACTCTCTTTTCCGAATGCGGTAAAGCATTTTGCGGCAGAACTTTGCCGAGTTCGAGCCACGCCCGGTCGCCCAAAATCGAAAGGAACGTTACGAACGCGGATCGCCAAGAATTAGCAGCTTTTTGCGCGCGTGCCGTTAACCGCAGGCGTCCTATCTGTCGCATAGCGCTCTCTGCTTTTGGGTTAACGGCGGCCATTCACGCCTCGAGGGCCGATGTGATCTGCCTTTGTCTCTGATCTCGCACGGTTTCTGCCCACTCTGTGGGGCCGAACGGCGGTGCTCACTCTCTCTTCTTTCGTCTCTTCCTGGGCTTTGCCACATGGGGTTTCCAGGGGCCGTGCCACGGGTCGCCGGGCGACCGTTAGATTAGTCTGCCGCGACCGACTACCGATTGCGATAATCCAACATGCAGATTACGCAGCCCACCCATTGATTCGACACAGGCACAGCAGGACATCAACGGTGAAAGTCGCTGCCGCACGGTCCGAAAAAATCACCATCGTGTCAGCCACTTGGTGCTGAACTTGGTTTCTGGTAACTGCTGCCAGATACGCTGCTGCCGCGATTCGTCGTTCAGGCGGCGCGGCAACATCATTAATAGCATTGCGTATGGCATTGAACTGATTGTTGAAGTCGGTCGGACTGTTAACAGGATTATTGTTGTGCAAGTTGGTTACATCGGCGTGAAATGTTGCAAGAGGGCTGTGGGCATTTACGATGCCGTTGAGCACCTTCGCTCGTAATCCCATACCAACAATGTTCTTCGCGATTAGCTCGGTCTCGATCAATCGACAGAGATTCGAGATAAGGCTCCAGTGAGTCAGACCAAAACTCTGGCTGACCGGCAATCCAGGAATTGCCTTGAGGCGACGACAATCGATGCGCTCCGCATTGCTAATCAGGTAAAGCAGTTTCGATTGCGGTTGAAGTGCTGTCCAATCTGCTCTGGCTGGCGCGGAACCAAATGGAACCTGCCATAGGTCTGCATATAGCGAAAGCGGACTCTGATTCTGGTAGACATCGACAACCTGCCAGAAGTTCGACTGAAAGATATCGGATTCGTATACGCCCCAGTCGTCCTCGCCAATCGTCAGACGGGTCTCCGCTTGCGCGAGCTCAAAATAGTGCATTGCAGAAGGGAAATCGTTGGCTCGCAGGTATGCAAGGGCAGCGTTGAACGCCATCGCTCCTTTGTGAACTTCGCAGTTATTGGCCTGTTCGTATTGCAATGCGATCGAGTAACAATCATGGAATAAGGTGATCGCGAATTGATAGTCCTGCCGGGCGATTGCGATCATCGTCGCCGCCGCGAGTTCCCCGAAGATCTCGTTGTCACTTCCTTGCTGACGCGGACCCGCCGGCCGATTTGCAAGATTGCCAGCGACATTCTGAATAACGAGACCTGAAACGATGTTTTTTGCGCCGTAAATCTGCTGCCAGTATCCCTTGGTAATCATCGGAAGACCTTCAGACCGGTTGACGGTTTAGATTCAGAGTGTTTTTCGCCTGATGCTGTTTATACTGCAAATGCAACCGAGATATTAGGTAGTGTCTAATTGCTGCAGGCGTTCATTTACCCTTCATTTTTTGCCTCACTGGCTTTGCCCAACCTGCCTTTCAGTGGCCGTGCCAAGGATCGCCCGGCAACCGTTCAACCAATGCGCTGCGCACCGCCGCCATCGCGACAACAGGGTCGTACCCAAGACCGGGCCGTAGCAAGGGACCGATGTCCCCCATGAACGCCTTGTCCTGCTCTTTGTTGTACAGATTCTCTTCGTAGTGGGCCCGCGTGATCTGGTGGTGCTCGCGCCGCATGTATTCCAAGAAGCAGTCGACTACCGCCTGGGGATCGATCAGGCCACGGTCAAGGCAAAGCCAAAGGTCGAATAGGTCGCGACCTTTGCGGCGCTGGTAAAGCGCTCGCATTTTGGTCCCCATCAGTTCGTTGTTGGCGAAGGTGACGATTTCGCACGCCCCCGCGAACCACGGGTTCTGTACATCCAGCGGCCGGCGCTGCAGGCCAAGGATCGCAAAATGCTCCCGCGTATTGATCTCGACCTTGAGCCGCAACGGGCGGACAGGGGCGATTTCCGATTCGAAGCGGTAGGTTAACGTCACCGTGCCTGGGCCCCTATCTCGATGTGGCTCACCTAGCCAAGGGTCGAGTTTGGCTCGAATTGCATCCAGGATCGATCCGATGGGGGCCGCCTCGGTTTGCACCAAGTCGATGTCTTCAGAATAACGCGCCGGCTCCAGAACCAATTTGTGAAGCGCCGTGCCGCCGCGCAAAGCGAGCTTGCTTGCGAGTTCCTGATCAGCAAACAACTCGACAGCAGCGCGAGACAGCACCAAGTCTTGTTCGACTTGTGCGTCATCCGCCCAGGGCACAACGCTGCGCCACGCCGTGATGTTTGCTGGAGGGATCACGCTTCAATGTCCAAGGGTTGATCGACGAGAACGTGCCAACGACGGTCTTCCTGGCCTTCTTTCCCACGCCGGTTCGACCGCAATTGTACCGGCTTCGGTGATTGATCATCGACCCAACTCTTAAGCGTCCCCGCCAACCGCCGGGCATGGACTCGATCAAAGATGTATCCAAGTCGCTGCGCGTTCGGTACATCGCCGACGACTTTGGCGGCGGCAACGAGTCGCTTCGGATCAATCTTGCCCGCCAGTTCCGCAATCACCGTCGCCACGTTGTCGAGTTGGCCAGCGACCTTGGCGAAGCGTACCAGGTCGACGGCCGTTGCTTCCGGCGTCGAAACGCGCATCGAACCCGTGGGCGTTTTGACGTTCGTCGTGGCCACTTCTTCCACGAAGCGGCTCTTGAAGAACCGAATGTGCGAGCGCCCCACCGTGATCGGTCGAATCGGTCGGTCCGTGATGACCTGTGATTCCTGGGGTTGGTGATGGGATGCGCCGTGCAATCCGGCAGCCGTGAGCAGCCCCACGTAGTACGGCCGTCCCATTGCGGCCATCAGCGGGTGAATGAACCAAGAGGCGGGAGGCCCCCCCGCCGTTGCGTATTCCAACGGAACGACAACGAAGAAGTACTCCTTGGCCTGGGCGATACGCCCACGCGCGGCCAGCCGTTGCAGGGCCTTTTTCGTCGCCTCGGGCGACAGGCCACTCTCCGCGAGTGCCTCCTTGCGGAGGAACGCGTATTTTCCGCGGGCTTGTTGGGCGTCGACCCAGTTTTCCAGCGTTGGAGAGGCCATTGGACACCAAAAACGTAGTTTGCACAAAGGGATAGAATGTGTCCCTTTACGCAAACAAGTATACAACGCAATTTGAGACCAGACAAAGCCCGAAAACAGGCCAATTCACGCGGCTCGGCCCCTTGCTACGACGTCTTATCTTTTGCGACCAAGCGACCCATTCACGTCATCATTCTCGACATCCTTCGGCGGAGAATTGTTGCTCGTCTCCGGTTCCAGACTTGGGGGGCAACCTTTCTCCTTTCTTCATTCCGGAGGCTCCTATGAATCCTGCAAAACGCGACCGAATTCGGAACGCCCTACGTTCTCTGGCTGAATCACATGCCGCCACGATCAAGCTCATGGAGGAGATGTCAGCGCTCATCAGTGAAGAGCTGGCGCTCGACCCGTTCACCTTCTGGAAATCCCGGCCAATGCAGCCAGATTCTGCAAACCCCAACGACGGACTCCAGATCGACCGGGAACATTTTACGATCTCCTTCGATGGTCGGACCTGCTTCTTCGGGAATTCGCTCGGCTTTCGACTGCTGGAGCGACTTGCACGTCGTCCGAATGTCTACCTGAGTTACGAAGAACTCCTAGCAGCGGTCTGGGATGGTGTGCGTACCGATTCCGCTGTTCGAGCTGGCGTTAAACGTTTACGGGACAAGCTTCGGCGTCTCGAAATGGCCAAGCTCGCCGATGCAGTCGATGGCTCGGTCTCTGGTCGCTACGCCCTGCGACTCAATAACTAGTCGTGGAAAATGTCACAGCTTTGTCACAGGAATGTACCGCGCCATGTCACAGCCATCGCGCAGACTTACTGATGTGGCGAGCCAGGATGCCGTTGTTGTTTTTTGCATGGAGGTGATTGAACTCGAAATGTAAAGCGAACCCCATGATGGATCAGCAGCCCCCCACACCAGTTATCCGCGCGGCCCAGTACGTGCGCATGTCGACCGAGCACCAGCAGTATTCAACCCTCAATCAAGACGACACGATTCGCGAGTACGCCGCCCGCCGCGGGTACGAGATCATCAAGACGTATGCCGATGAGGGAAAAAGCGGGCTAAACGTCGCCGGCCGGGAATCCCTGCGCACTTTGATCGCCGATGTGCAGGACGGCCGTGCGGACTATAAGGCGATCCTGGTGTACGACATCAGCCGCTGGGGACGATTCCAAGACGCCGACGAAAGCGCCTACTACGAATACCTCTGCAAACGGGCCGGCATCGAAGTCCATTATTGCGCCGAGCAGTTTGAAAACGACGGCGGCCCGACCTCGACCATCATCAAAAGCGTCAAGCGCGCAATGGCGGGCGAGTACAGCCGCGAGCTGTCCAACAAAGTCTTCAAGGGACAGTGCCGGCTGATCGAATTGGGCTATCGCCAAGGGGGCACGCCTGGCTATGGCCTACGCCGGATGCTGGTCAACATGACCGGCGAAGAAAAAGGTGTGCTCACTCGCGGCGAGTACAAGAGTCTGCAAACGGATCGCGTCATTCTTGTACCCGGTCCCGAGGAAGAAGTCCGAACGGTCAATTGGATTTATGAAGCCTTTGCCCAACAGGGAAAGCGCGAAAGTGAAATTGCCGCCGAGTTGAACGCGCGGGGCTTGGTCACCGACTTCGGTCGTCCCTGGACGCGATGCACCGTGCAGCAGGTGCTGACCAACGAAAAGTACATCGGCAACAACGTCTACAACCGGACGTCGTTCAAGCTCCAGAAGAAGCATGTCGAAAACACGCCCGATATGTGGGTGCGCGCTGACGGCGCCTTCGAGGGGATCGTCTCCCCCGAAGCATTCTTCATGGCCCGCGGGATCATCCAGGAACGAGCTCGTCGCATCTCCGACGAAGAAATGCTCTCCCGTCTCAAGGAACTGGCGAAGCGACATCTGACTTTGTCTGGGCATCTGATCGATGCAGCCGACGAAATGCCCAGCAGCGCATCGTATCGCTCCCGATTTGGCAGCCTGTTGGCGGCGTATCGCCTGGCTGGCTACGAACCTGAGCGGGATTTCAGCTACGTCGAAATCAATCGCGAACTCCGGGCCCTCTACCCCAACCTGTTTTCTGATGTGATGCGCCGGCTGGATGCGGTCGGAGCAACGGTCACACGCGACTCGACGAGCGACCTGTTGGTCATCAACGGCGAGTATAGCGCCACGATGGTCCTGTCGCGGTGCCGCCAAACTCCTGCCGGCTCGCTCCGCTGGCTGATCCAAGTCGATCAACGGCTTGCCCCTGACATCACGATCCTGGTTCGCATGGACCCGGCCAACAAGGAGCCCGCCGACTTTTACCTGCTCCCAATCATGGACATCGCCGCGCCAAAGTTGCTGCTTTGCGAAGCGAATGGCATCCATTTGGACACTTACCAATTTGACAACTTGGACTATTTCGCGGAGATGGCAGCCCGCAGCAAGATTGAGGTAGCCGCATGAACGCCAAATACGACCCCGTCGTCCGCATGATCCCGATCAAGCAGATCAATGTGCTGAACCCGCGTGAACGGGGGAAGAAGAAGTTTTCCCAGATCGTGGCAAACATCGGCACGCTCGGGCTCAAAAAGCCGGTGACCGTTTGCCACGTTGACGGGCATAACGGGGACGCACGGTACGATCTGGTGTGCGGCCAGGGCCGGCTCGAAGCGTATGCCCAACTCGGTGAAGAGACGATTCCCGCCATTGTGATTGAGGGAACGAAGGAAGACTTGCTGTTGATGAGTCTCGCGGAAAACCTGGCCCGCCGCTCACACTCCACCGTCGAACTGGTCCGCGAGATCGGCGCACTCAAGGAACGTGGCTACTCGCACCACGAAATTGCCCGCAAGACCGACCTCGACCCCACCTATATCAGCGGCATCCTGAAGCTGCTCGCCCGTGGCGAAGAACGGTTATTGCAAGCCGTCGAGAAGGGGCACCTGCCGGTCAGCATCGCGATCACGATCGCCACCTCTGACGACAAGGCCGTGCAGCGCGCCTTACAAGACGCCTATGAAAAACACGATCTGCGTGGCAAGGCCCTGTTGCGGGCACGGCGCTTAATCGAGAGCCGCCGGGCGCGGGGGAAGCGGCCACGAAGTGGCACTCGAAAGCCGTCCACGACCCCCGTCTCCACCGAGAATCTGCTCAAAACCTACCAGCAGGAAACCTTACGGCAAAAGATGATCATTCAGAAGGCAAAAATCTTCGAGACCAAGTTGATGTTCTCGGTCTCGGCGCTCAAGCAACTATTTCAAGACGAACATTTTGTGACGTTGCTACGCGCGGAGGGGCTCGACACGCTCCCGCAGTTTCTCGCTGCCCAAATCAAAGGAACCGATGAATGACCGCCGCCAATCGAGTGCGCCTGGCTTGCCGACCCGAGGTCGTGGAAGTCCCCCTCAACAAAATCCTCCCCACACGCCGCTTCAACGAGGGTATGCGCAATACGGTCAAGTTCCGCTGCATCGAAGCTTCGCTCAAAGAGCTGGGACTGATCGAACCACTGGTTGTCTTCCCCCAGCCAAACAGCGACCGGAGCTTCATGCTGCTGGACGGGCATTTGCGGCTCACCATCCTTCACGAACTCGGCGTCGCCACCGCCAAGTGCCTGGTGTCTGGCGACGATGAGGGGTTCACCTACAACCATAAGGTGAACCGTCTTTCGGCAATCCAAGAGCACTTCATGTTGTTGCGCGCGATCAAGCAAGGCGTGACCGAGGACCGGATCGCCCGCTCGTTAAACGTTGACATCTACAGCATTCGGCAGAAACGTGACCTACTCGAGGGGATTTGCCCGGAAGCGGTTCAGCTCTTGAAGGATAAGCGAGTGACTGGCGAGGCGCTTCGAGACCTTCGCAAGGTTAAGCCGATGCGCCAGATCGAAATTGCCGAGTTGATGTGCGCCATGCACAACTTTTCCGTTGGTTATGCCAAATGCCTGGTGGCGGCAACTCCCGAAGATCAGATGATCGACGGGGAAAAGAAGGAAACCCGTGGGCTCTCCCCTGACGACATCGCCCGCATGGAACACGAAATGGAGTCGCTCGGCAAGGAGTTCAAGCTGATCGAAGAATCCCACGGTAAGAACGTGCTGAACCTGGTCCTGGTGGTGGGCTACCTCAAGAAATTGATGGACAACGCCCGCGTGGTACGGTTCATGTCGCAGAATCACCCAGAGATTCTCGGCGAGTTCCAAAAACTGATCGAAGCCAAGAACATCGATGATCAGATACTTCAGTAACTTGCACTCAATTCACCTATTATTTGATGCGGCAGGAGCAACGCAAAACCCAAGCATGCCTTGGGTTACCTACCGCCGGCAAATTCCGCACGAAGCGCGTCGTCCGGCCGCGCTTTTGATTCGATTAGGTGCACAAATCGTTCGAACTTTTCCAATCTACTATCAACGCGCGTATTGATTTCGTCGGTTATTGCTTGCAATTCTGTTTCCGCGATTTCCCGCGTTCGAAACATGAGGGTCTTATCCGGACTCCTTGCGAGCGCGATTTCACCGTGGTCGTAAAGGCTGAAAAGCTCGTCAACGGTTTCCTTAGGGTTTAATTTGAGCTGCCTAATTGCCGCGGCCGTATTGCCGATTCGCGTGGCACTGGCAAGTCTTTGAAGAAACAGGGTTCCTGCGGGACCGCGTGGTTCAAAGCACTTCAACCTGCCTGGTCCTCGTGCCAGGACCTGAATCGCACCGATCCGTTCAAAGGCATAAAACAAAGCATATTCTTCGTCCCGCCCCTGAAACTCTGTCCACGGACTAATTGTCTTCAGGTCTGCGCGCCCGGCGTTACATACCTCCGTCCACACCTCACGAACCTGTTCAATCGTTCGACGCGACTCGTCGATCATGTCTCGACGAACCTTGCTGTTCACAGAGGTGTAGAGCAACTTGCCAAATGACGGTTTTCCATCTCGCCCTGCGCGTCCTACTTCCTGGTAGTACTGCTCAAGTGACTCCGGCAGAAGGAAATGGATTACGCCGCGCACGTCCGGTATGTCCACTCCCATTCCGAAGGCGCCAGTCGCGACTACCACCCGAATCTCACCGCTTGCAAATCGGGTTAAGGTCTCTTCCTTTTTGTGCAGCTCCAAATCGGCGTCGAATGGGGCGCAACAGTGCCCAAGTCCTGTAAGTCGTTCTGCTAACGCGCGAGTTCCCTGTGTCTTGCTCTTCTTGCGATGCGCGTAGATAATTGCCTTCTCACCGCGATGAGAATCAAGAAGCCGATCAAGTGCAGCAAGCTTTTCGTTGCCGTTTTCAAAGGAGTCGAAGGCCAGGTCAAGATTGCTCCGCAACATGTTACTACTGCGCACTACGTCAGTATTCTTGAGTCGAAAGTCTTTCAGAATCTCCGTCTGGCTGTTGGGATCAAGCGTTGCTGTGAGGCATAAAATCGTCGGCCAACTGTCCCTTCCGAAGCAGCGATCTAATAATCCAGGCAGATTCTTGTATGGGGGGCGAAAGTCATGGCCCTCCCTGTGCCCAACCCATTTCATAACGATTCTCTGTTTGGCGAATTTCGAAAGTCGTTGAAGGACTGAATGTTGTTGAGTTCGCGTTCGATTCGGTGGTAGTAAACCGAGTCCAACCAGCCGCGAAATCGGCGTGATCGAGTTAACGCGAAAAGTCGCGCGAACTGTTAACCAAGAGCGCGCAACAGCGACGCCCCAAAACCGCGCGCCGCAGGTTAACAAGCGCGCGACAGCCATGAACCACGCGCCGACAACCGGTATGACGTAGGCTTGGCCCGGGGGCGAGCGCCACCCGGGGTGCCAAAATGAAGGCATCCCTATCATCACCAGGGACTTGCGCCATTTTACCCAGATGACGAACGTTTTTCAGTCTTTGCTGCTGGTAATCGCCGGCGCAACCCAGAAAGAGCTGGCCCGCCAGGTCAAATACCTGAAGGTCGAGAACGAAATCCTTCGTTCCAAGTTGCCAAAACGCATCACGGTCACCCCGAAGGAACGCCGCCGGCTGGTCCGGTTTGCCGAGCGACTTGGGAGCGCGATCCATCAATTGGCCACGATCGTCGGGCCGGGAACGCTGCTGCGCTGGATTCGTGAGGACAAGGGGAAGAAACCCCGCCCGCCGGCCAAACGGGGACGCCGTCGCACCCCCGAGCAAATCCGCCGGCTGGTTCTGAAGCTGGCCCGCGAGAACGAGTGGGGGTACACCCGGATTCTCGGCGAGCTGAAGAAGCTCGGGGTGCGGACTATTTCCCGCAACACCGTGAAGCGGATTTTGAAGGACGCCGGCTTCGATCCGGGGCCGCAGCGCGGTGAGGGAACCTGGGACGATTTTATCAAGACGCATGCGGCGTCTTTGTGGCAGTGCGATTTCTTCAGCAAGCGGGTGGTCACGCTCAAGGGGGTTCGCGAAGCGTTCGTGCTGGTGTTTTTGAACGTGAAAACGCGGCAGGTCGTCCTGTCGCCGGCAACGCTCCATCCCAACGATGAATGGGTCGTCGCCCAAACCGAGTCATTTGTGCAGCAAGCCCGCGACCAGGGGCTCCCGGTTCGCCACCTGCAGCATGATAATGACACCAAGTTCAGCCGCTCGTTCCGGCAGATGCTCAAACGGTTACGGGTGGTCGCGAAGCGCGGCGCCCTCCGTGCGCCGAACACCAACGCGTTTGTCGAGCGGTTCATTCAGTCGATCGGCCAGGAATGCCTCGACCGATTCGTGGCGTTTGGGGAAAGGCATTTGGATTATTTGTGCGCAGAGTATCTGGCCCACTATCACGAGGAGCGGCCGCACCAGTCGCTGGACAACGAGCCGTTGCTCAAACGGAAAACACCTGGCCGGCCGCGGACTAAGCAGAGTTCTCTGAACAAGCAAGTCGTAACGCTGGCCGAAGTGCGCTGCAAGCGGCGGCTGGGCGGCTTGCTGAACAGTTACCACCGCGCTGCTTAGCGGCGACACGAGTTCTTCGTTCGCAAACTCACACCGCTATTGCGCTACCGGTACGCACTCATGCTGCTTCGGCACAACGAAGCCGCTGTCCAGCCTCGCTCGCTTCCAACTTGCGACAAGCACACTTTTGCGGCCTCGAATCGGTCCCGACCTGTGACCAATCACGCTTCTTGGTACGCGATCTAATTCTGGCACAGGACGATTCGCTTGCAGTCTTCGGGAATTTTGACTTTCAACAGTTCAACCGCCATGTCAGCCAGTTCCGCCAATTGCGAATCCGAATACTCGACGCATGGCGCGACACGTGATTCTTTGCATGCTAGTTGGTCGTATTTTGTTTCGACCACTTTCGGGCGCACGTCGAAAATCGCAGCGCCATAAGTATTGAATAAGGCACGAGCCGTGCAATCTTGATTGCATGCCGGAGCCGAATGACGGAATACCCAGTTGATGGGCAAGTAAACGGGGCTCGTGCGGTGCTCCAAGCGTTCGCGAGTCTCCAACATGATTTGCCGTAGACCGTAAGCATTGGCCAAATGTGAAGTGCCTGTATCAGGAGCTATCAGCAATGCCGGGTTCTTCCGCATCATAGCCATCAACGCCCGCAATGAATCTTGCGAACAATCATGCGGCATGATCTCGGCACCAATGTCTTTCAGGCCATGAACTTCCTTATCGCCGTGAATGATAAAATGATAACGCCCCAGCTTCGCCTTCACCGCGTAAAATATCCTGGCGATGGCAGGCAATGGCAAGCGCCGCAGCGCTTCATGCGACCCTTGTGAGATAACGATAAAATCGGATTGATCGAGGGCACTCTTGGGACCACCGACACTGAGGCGCATATCGGGCCAGATGGTCCTGTCCTGCCAGCCAGCTCGTTGCACGAAAGTGCGAGCCGAGTCGCCATTCAGGAACACTTTGTATTCCGGCAAAGCTTGGAATGAGGCCAGTCGTTTGTTGCTACGCACCGAGGGAGCATGCTTGCTCATAAAGTGCGACGTGAAGAACCCTTGCGACCCCACGGCGTTGAGGATTTTGTCGGCCCAGGCATCCGAAATATTCAAATTGCCAATAGGCCAGACAAAATTCATGTCGTGCGGCAGGATGCGAGCCAAGAAGCTCAAGCCCTCGAAGGCGGGAGCCTGTTTCGAGGGAATCAGCAGCGTAATCTCGTATTCCTGGGCCAGGAACCGCATCGCTGGCGTTGCAATTAAGTTTTCGCCTAGCCCGGTTGAGCCCAAATAAAGCAGGGGTTTCCTGGCCATCCTCTTTTCCTGACGCAGCGAAAGCTCTTGTTCAGACGACGCTGAACCGTCGGACTGCTCTACTTGGCAAAATCCTGTTTTTCCTATGTCGAGTTGAGCCGACTCAATGAAAGAATTCTCTGAATACCACGGCACCTGCGGACGACAATCCGTTTCAGGCAGCCATTTGAGAACTACTTCACGGGTTTTGCGCGACTGTCTCCTCCATGCAGAGTTGAGACCTAACGCATCGCTCCCCTGTGAATCGCTGCCACGTTGGGAGAAGTCGTTGGTGCCATTCTTCAGAGATGTCATCCGCTTGTCGAAGCAGGCGGCTGCGCGGCTCACTTACAACGTCGACACCTACGTGACTTGCAATCGCCTGAATCGTCGCCAACGGATCGCGACATAAATCTTCGTACCACACTTCTAAGGGAGCGGCGATTCCGCGACGAAAAAAATCAACCCAACAGGTTTCTTCATCGAGGAGACCGACGGCATGTCTTAGGATCAACTCCGGCTCGAAAGGCGGGGCTGGCGCAGGTCGATCCCCTGGTTCGAGCTTCCATTGATTGGTAACCTCCTTGCGATAACAACTGATTGCTTGGCGCAAGATGTTCCGACGTCGCAACCAGACCCATCGATCAATGGGTGGGGCCGCGCCGAGTCCCACGCACAAATAGCGCCATTGCCCCCACGTAATCTGGCAACTGGTTACGCCATTGGCCGAGCGGGTGTGCCTGAGATAGCTTGCGTAATGCCCCTGCCAACTGCTGTTGTCCCAAGAGGGCGTTCGATTAGGAAATACCCGGACATCGTGCAGGCTGGTTGCCGTGAAAGCGAAATGCTCCCAGCATGCCCCTAGTGCCTGGGTCGAGCGGAGTAACTCGCCAAGCCAGTTCGAGCCGGATCGAGCAGTAAAGGCAACGAAGTAGTTCATCGGCGGCATCCGCACACGGCGAGGATCACCTCTTCGAACTCGCGGGCCATTTGTGTGGATGTGATATTAGCCAATGCCCATTCGCGTGCAAATGTGGTGCGTTCCCGAGTCGCCTCGTGCAAAGCTTCGCGTATGCGATTGGCAAGTTCGTCGGCTGTCGGCTCGTCGGAGAGATGCGCGACTAATTGCCTCCCAGCGGCTTGCTCAAACTCTGGAACCGCGCCCGTGACAGTTGTGACTACAGGAACTCCGAAGAGCAAGGCTTCGATCAGCGCCATACAACTCCCCTCGTACCGCGAGGCGTTGAACCAAACATCGATCGCCCCTAGCACGTCGGCGATGTTGGTCACTGCCGGCAGGAACTCGACTTGCCCTGGGGCAGCCGCCGTCGCTTGCCGCCGGCAACAATCGTAGTGGTTGCCCTCGCCGATGATTGCCGCCAGATAATTTGAGCCGAGTTCGCGAACCGCAACGGCCGCCAATTCAGGCCGCTTCTCTGCCACAATCCGCCCCGCATAGGCGACCACGATCGTGGCTTCATCGATGCCCCAGAGTTGCCGCATCGCAGCGCGCGAGACGCGCGGAACGAGCCTGGACGGACTGCAACCATTATGAATTACATGCACCTTCGATCGCAAATCAGGCGGATACGAATGGACCGCGGCATCAGAACAAGCCGTGAAATGCGTGGCAACGGGGCGGGCAGCTTGAATCGTACGCGCTGTCCACCCTTCGAGCTTCGTGTTATGCGCCTGTGCGATCACCGGGCGACCATGAAAACTCAGCCCTGCGTAGACACTGCTTTCAGCAAATCCCCAGATAATCACAGCATCGGACTCGTCAATGACGTGCTGTGCCACGCTTTGCCACGTTCCTTGCAGTACCGGACAGCGCCCCCGAAAGATCTCCTCATAGGTTGAAAACACGGGCTGCGGCGAGCGCAAGGCAATTCCTGAAAACTGAACCCTGGTCGCCGCTGCCACCGTGTCGGCAATGACTTGGCCAACTCCGCCCATTGGCAACGAAGGCACCAGAAACCCGACGCGCGGCATGTCCGCCAGCGGCTGTTTTGGTTGGCGGTCTTCTGTCGCTACTGTGCAGCCGTTGAGCGAGGGACGTGCGCAAGCTCCTGTGGCGGGCGATGATAACAGGCTCGGTGCTGAACTTGCTCGTTGCTGATGAGCCGTTGATCCAGCAGTGATACGCTTTCCGTTCACATGTCCATGCACTGGTGCAGACGAAATAGCTTGAGGGGGCAATGCCTGGCGAGTTACCGACTCGCTCGATCCAGCGATGTGATATCGGCCCATGAATCCACGGCCATCGGGATGCCACAGGTGAAACAGACCGGGACAGCGGCTGCGCTCGATTTTTAAGGCCTTTGCAGCGCGTCTGAAAAGGTCATTGTCTTCGCCCCCCCAGGTGGTAAACGATTCATCCCAACGCAGCTTCTCAAAATCCGTTCTATGAAACCCACATAAGCCGAACCCTTCCGTTCGCCACCAGCCAGGGGCCGATTGATTCGGAGAGCTTCCTTGGCGAAGCGAATAGCAGATCGGAAAGTAAGCGCGGCCTGGTTGCGCGTGCCTTCGGACCGACGCACAAATGTCTTTTGGCACGAGAATGTCGGCGTCGAGAAAGAAAAGAATTTCACCGCTGGCGACTGCTGCAGCGGCGTTCAAGCCGCGCGACCGATTGAAGGGCATGGGAACTGCAACAATCTTTGACGGCAGTCTCGTAGCCTTCAGTACATTCGCCAAATCCAGATCATCGGAACCGAAGTCAGCAATTACGACTTCACAGATCGTGTCGGCGGCTTCGTCCAATAAAGTGAGCGCGTTGATAAAATTGTTGGCGCGATTCCGTAACGACAAGCAAAACGAAACCCTCGCAGCGTCAGTCTGGTTGGCATGGCCGTGTGACTGGTCGGCAGCTCCGTTTCGGATGGTCGACGGAACCGGACGCTTTTCCGCAGCAGCGGAGGCAAGGCTAACATTTGGTGGGAATTCTCTGGGTGCTATGCACGGCACTTCGCGCATGCAGCACAGCGAGCATATTGAAGCATTGACAAGCGAGTCACGCGCCACAACACGACTGTGTGTGCAAAAGAAGTCACCAGACAATGCCTCGATTCGGTACACACAATGTTCAAGAAGTGAAATCCCAACAGCGTAGTCTTGCATATCAAACGGTTTTTGACATCGGAGACGAATCGCGCGGACGACCTTGCGGGGTCGAACGCAATAAATGCAGACTTGTACCCAACGGGCTATTAGCGAGGCTTCTCGCCCTGCTGTTGAAATTGGCGTAACGCGTTATCATTGTTGCAAATGTTAATAATTCCGAGACTTACGCCACTAAACAGGCATGTTAATCCTATAACACCACGCCATTTAGCGTAAATACGGTGGCGGGAAACTAGCCCAACAATGCACGCCATAATGGCAGCAGATCCAAGCCACATAAGTATTACGCCCATGTGCCACCACTGCGGATAAGCGGCGGAGAATACAAAAACAAAAACGGAAATGCGTACATGTGCAAAGTGCCCATATTCTAGATACTTCATCTTCCAAGATACATCTTGTTAGAACCACTTTTTTGGGACACCCTCTTTGTCAGCTTCTCAACCTCACCAAATAAATCGCTCGATCATTTTGTCGGCTTTAAACTTTTGATAATATCCTCAATTGATACATCTGGAGCTGCTCTAGCAGAAAGTACGTAGGAATCGAGGTGATGGTCATCCCCAATATCCGGTGACCAATCAGACAGCTCGCCCGTTTTATCAAATAAGTAACAGGGCGGACCGGATGGTAACGTAAGGGAATTCGCTGGTTTACCGATCCACACGATATATTCCACTCCGGCATTCGCAACTCTTGCCAGCTTCCGTGGAGGCGGCATCACTTTAGCAAAGCTCACTATGTTGCGGGCGGTTTGTGGTGGTGTCGTACTGTGCTTTTCATATGCACAAAATAATATATACCCAACAGATATTGCGACAATTCCAGTTATCCAAGCGCGACGTTTCCACATGCCACGTTACCTTGTTGTGTTCGGCCGAGAACCGATGAATTACGAATGAGGGCCGTCAGAAATATCCTACCATTCTGCGGCAGCACGTCTCACAACTCTCTCTGCATGCCGCACCTATCCAGTTGACCACGGGGATATACGTTTCCCAGGTAATACATTTGTTATTGGCAATTAGATCATTTAGGGAATCGCTCGGGCTGGAATGTTGCGCCTGCTCGCAAAGCCAGTCGTGAAATGGATTCGGTGGTGGTGGAAGTGCACAGTACGCGATTATCGCTAGATCTTTCGCTTCTTTTGCGAAGCCTGCAATTTGCGCTGGCAAGCCGCTGCACGTTTTCGCAATTCTGCATGACACCCAGCAGTGTTTGAACTTATCCGAGCTGTCTTCGTAATAGGCCCACGCGAGCTGGGCTTGTGGAAATGCACAGGCAGTTAATAAGCCCAAAATAGCTGCGGCAACAGTTGCGCTTGCTGGCTCCATGCCTAATGGATCCGTCGCATTTGCGGGGGAATCATCTGCGTAGCCATATCGATCAATGCCGATAACTCGCGGATATACGTCAACTGTCAGCCATCGGCCCAATAAAGGACTTAAGTCGCGACGTCGCACTTTATAAAGATCAGTTGTCCAGTCATAGCAGTATCCACAGTACAAGCAATCGAAATGAATCAGGCTATCAACGTCGCGCAGTATAAATGTCGATTCCATTACAGTAGCGTTGCCATATGCGCTATAACCGTAACGCTCCTGGACAATACCGCTCGCGCTGGTGATTGCGATCGTGTTCCAGTTAGCATCTTGGATCGCGTAGAGCCGTTCATCGAGTGTGCCACTGATCGAACGATCGCGCAACACGCAATCGTCGATGTAGCGCAGGCCCCAAACGAGCTGGCGGTCCGGCGTCGTCGAAGCATCGACTCGCTCTTCGATGTCTTGCCACTGGCTGGTGTAGTAAAAGTGCCGCGTTGACGAACCGGTCGTTGTCGTCACTCGCCGCCGCTGGCCATCGTAGGCGTAGCGAGCCACGACTGCGCCGCCGTCGTTTACCTGTACCAGACGTTGCCAAGCGTCATAGGTCAGCAGGTAGCTTTTCGTTGGATCGGCCGGCTGCGGCGTGACCGTCATGTTGCCGCTCCGATCGTACCGCAGCTGCGCCCAGTTCGGACCCGCATCGTTGATGAACGCGGTGATCTCGTTCACGCGATTGCTGATGCGCTTTTGATCCAGATTCCAGCTGGTGTTCCCGTTATTATCCTGTCGATAACGTCGCCAATTTCCCGTGGCATCAAGGCCCCACCTCTCGGCGAATGCCAGCGTGCTTGGATTGATAGCCGTGCGATCGCTGTTGAGTTGCCCCCGCTGCAGGTCGACCAACTCCTGCAACCCGTTATAAGCATAGAGTTCGTCCTGGTAGACCGGCGGCGATTGGGACGCTGCCACAGGATCGAGACGCCAGACGCGGTTGCTCGCGCGGTTGTAGCCGTATTGAATTTGTGCAACGGGAGAACTTGTGCCAGTGTTCTGCCACAGGCAGTTGATCACGCGACCGAATTGATCGAGCCCTTCATAAGGGTTCGCGCCACTGCCTGTGATCAAGGTCCATTGCAATTGCGGTTGCGGCGAGATGCTTTGGACGAAAGTGCCGCGGCCCAGATATGTGTAGCCGACCAGCGTCGTGCTGTCGGTGTCGACGATCGAGGCGATCCGACTCAGCGCATTGGCATCGCCGCTGGGATAACTAAACGAAAGGGTGCGACCATTGGGATATGTGATCGCTGTGGCGCGCGTGGTGTTCGCGGTGCCGTCGGCATAGCCGTAGCCGACCTTCGGGCTGGTCCACATATTGACCGCCCCCGAATGAGACTGGTACTCAGTCGTCAGTTGCTTGAAGTTATTGTATTGCAACTGAATCTGATTGACGATGTTTCCCGCGTTAGCCGTCGCGCTGTCAAAGCTGGTAATCGTGCTGGGAAGGCCCCGAACATCGTAAGATTGGGCGATTTGCCGCACAGCTGGATCAATTCCCGATCCAAGGAATGACACGCAATCATTCGTCTGCCGGCCGAGTAGATCAAAAACGAACTGGTGAATCGTGCCGTTCTGGTCCACCGTTTGCTTGACTTGTGACTGCCGGTTATAGCTGTATTCAACCCGATCGGGATCGCAGTCGGCTCCGGCCGGTGCGCTGGAGTCGTCGCTTTCGGGGTAGGCGACCGCTCGCATTAGATCGCTGCGGGCAACATCGGAGTCGACGAGCGTCGTGCCGTAAAAATAGCGGGTGATCTGATCGCCTGTTGTCGAGTTGACCGCCGTTAGCGTGGCAATTCCACCATCGGGAGCGTAGGTGGTAAGCGTGGTTCGGTCTGCATCGGGCGCGCAATTCGTCGGCGTGCCGCTAACATAGTTCTCGATCCGCGTGACCACCCGGCCCAATGCGTCGAATTGTTGCTGAGTGATGCTGCCGGCAGGATCAATAGTTCGCGAAGGATCGCTGGCGGAATCGAACTGATAAATGGAGACCAAGACCGTATCGGAACTGTCGGGAGGGAGATCGGGTCGTGTGAACGCGACGTTGTCATTCGTGCCGTAATTGGCGGAGGCGATCTGACGGCCGATACCGTCGAACCAACTAGCGACATAGCTGGCTCGGGCCAGCGGTTCCGAGCCGCTGTACGGGTAATTCAACACTCCCCCGCCGGTTGCACTGTCAAACCGTTGGAACGCCGTGGTCTGGACCGCATTGCTGGCTTTGTCATACGTAATCAGCGTTTGTTCAAAGATTTTATCGTCGCCAGTAATCAACGGTACGTCGCCGATCGGCTCAGTGCCGCTGCCGGTATAGTATCCTGAATAAGTCGCGGTGTGGCGACCAACACCGTCGTAGCTGCTCTTGGTGAACAATTGCGAACCCGCCGGCAGCTGCTTGATTACGTTGCCAGCCGGATCATACCAGGTGTTGTCGACGAGCGCGGGGCCCACTGCGCCGGTCGAGGGATCGACCCCGTAGGTCAACGTTTGATAGATGTTTCCCTGATCATCGTAGCGCGTTTGAACGCGGCCGAGAAGCGTGCCCGAAGCACTGCCGAAATATTGATCGGCTTGAACGACATTGTTAAGGTTGTCGTAAATAACCTGCTGAAACGTATTCAACTCGCCAGCGGTTGTCTCCCGACGATCACGCCAATCGTAACCATACTGGGTAATGCGCGAGGTCGAAACGTCGACGTATTGCGTGACTTGGGTGAGATTGCTGTCGCCACCATCTAGGCCATTGTCGTACTGATTCTGGCCAACGATCACCATGTTGTTGCCAGTTGCGCCGCCACCGGCAGGGTCGTCGTCGGTCGCTCCCGTATCGTCGGTGCCGATGTAGGTCGCAACCGTCAATCCGCGTGCATCGAAAACCGTACGAGTGATGGTCCCGCCGGGACTGACGACACGGTTCTGACGGTCCATGATGTCATAGCCGTACGTCACCTCATTGTAATTGACTCTAGGCAGCCCCTCCCCTTCCGTCGGAATCGTATGATAGGCACGCGTCGCAATCAGTTGCCCTTCGTCGTTGTACAGGTTTTTGGTCCATCGGACCCATGGGCTTTGCGGAAAACTCTCACACGAGGTGAGCCGGCTGCACGTGCCGCTGCGGACCGCCTGGATTTGGTCGGTCGTCTGGCCGGACGCGTTTTGAATCGTAATCGAAACGGGATTGATCAGTGTGTAGCTGTAGTTTCCCGATAAGCCCGTCGCGTAACCTCGCCCGTTCAGGATCGTCAATTCGGCGTCTTCGTAGACCGTCCAAGTCGCGGTTCGCACCGACACACCATTCACGTTATGCACCGGACCGAGAACCTGCGTGACGCGTCCTTGCGAATCGTATTCATAGTCGGTGATCAGATTCAGTCCGCCGCCCGCTGGCGTGCTCCAGCCAGGAGGCACATCGCTGTATAGACTGGTGTCAACATCCTGGATGCTTTGCGTGATCGTCCCCAAAACAATATCGTAAAAATTGCGCGCAATGAAACCGCGAGGCCCCATTTCCCAGGTGAGATAACCATTGGCATCGCAGCGCTCGATCCGTGAATACGCCTCACCGGTGCCGTTCTGATCGAGTGGAATAACGGGAAGCGTGGTCGTTCGTTGGAGAACCTGTACGGTGCCATCATACCACTGATAGTCGAACATCGTCTCAATGGCGCCAGTGCCGTCGTTGTTTCGATACACCGTGGACTTCGAGACGACATTGACCGTGATCGTGGGGCTTGTCGGGCTATCCGACCGCTGAACGTACTCATAAGAAGTTTGCAATACGGGCGTGCCCAGGTTGCCTTGCTTGCTCGATGTATTCTTAGGATAACGCGCTGCCGGGTCGGGTGCTTGGTAGAACTCGGCGAGTTCGATCAAGCCTTGATGGTCATAAAGCGTGACATCGAGCGTTCCAACTCCCTCGGAATAATCGACGACGGCTGACGGATGGGCGTAGAAAACCTGATTGTCATCTGCATCGAATTGCCAGTACTGAACCCAGCGCTGACTCCCCGAGCGAAGTTCCTTGAGCAGGACTTGCCCAACGATATTGGTGTAGACAATGTTCTGGTTGCCATCGGGCAGAGTTTCCGTCGTCTTGGTTTGCCAGAGATTGTAGTCGGACGTACCCGTGATGCCGCTCGATTCATAGGCGAGCTGATACGTTCGCGTCCCACCTCCAACCGATTCGAGTGTCACACGCTGTTGGTCGTCGAACTCGAAGTAGTTTGACGCAAAAGCTGCAACCTGTGAGTTTGTGGCTGCCAGAGGATTGCCGACGGCGGCGGCCAGCCGCACGAAGTCATCTGGCTCAATCACGAACTTCAACGCATGCGCATGCGTCGGATCGGTATAGTACCGATAGTAATTGGTGCTTTGATCCGACCACGTGGTACCGCTCGGAATTTGGACCGTAGCAGTCTGGAGATCGCCGATCGAGCCAAACGTTGAAGTGCCGTCGTAATAGGTATACGCGGCGCGCTGCACGGACGACCAGGGACCGCCATTTACCTGCCGGCGAAGTGTGACATATTGCAGGTTCCCGGCATTTACTCCAGTTGAGAGGTAAGCATAGTCAAACGCTTCGGTGACGGTGTTCCCGCTACTGTCCGTGTAACTTCGCTGAACCTCGCCGATCTGACTGCCCGAATAGGCGGTCACATAAATTGGCGCGCCGCCAATCGTGTGCAGCTCCTGCAATGTCCCACCAGGGTAACTCGTTTGATTGAAATCATGAAAAACCCAGACTTCGCCGTCGGGATTAACGAGGGTAAATGTCGAGTCGTTGTGAGTCAGCGTTTGCAGGCCACCGTACCGTGCTTGATAAGTTCCATCCGATTGTTGGTCGAACCAGACGTTCCAATTGGCACCGCGAATAGCCACGATCACCGTCGGCGATATTTGCGTCAGATAGGGCCATTGTTCGACGAGCCAGTTGTAGCCATTACCGTAGTTGTAAACGCTCGCCATCTGATTGCTGTAGGTCCGGGTGTGGCCCCAGGTAGTCGCAAATCCTGTGGCCTCAACGTCGGTGACCGAGAGCTGAATCTCGCCATTGGAATAGCGCACGGGGTCAGCTGTTTGGCCGGGAGTTGACGTGCCGCAAGAATCGCAGCCGCATCCGCAGCCACAATCATCTTCCTCATAGCCACCGCCGGTGTTGACGCCGCCGTAAAAGAAATAACCTGGCGGATACCAGAAGCCGAATTGACCGCCACCTCCCGGCCTCACTGGACGTTTCACCGGCGGTTTTACGGGAGGCTTCACGGGAGGCTTGACAGGTGGCTTAACCGGCGGCTTCGCTGGCGGTGCCGGAGGCTTGGGAGGCATGCCAGGTTTACCGGGAGGCTTACCGTTGCCACCTTTGCCCGGAGCAGGCCCTGGTTGGACGGGGACTGGTGGCGGTCCTGAATCTGCCGCTGCCATGAGGACACGCGGTTTACTCTGAAGCGCAGGCCTGACTCGATGGGCGATGGGAAGATATGTCGCGATAATCGTGGTTGGCCAGCGGCATTCAGCGGCAGTCTTGCCAGAGATTTGGTCGAGACCTAGTGAAAATTGCGTTTCTCCAAGGGCAACGCTCACTTGCTGCCAAAAAGGTGATGGCTTCGAGCCAACAAAGAACACACGCGCCCTACGAGTCGCATTGCCGCCGACGGTGAACACCAGACACAACTTGGTGAACCCACACATTTCGGTGAGGTCGAGTTCCCACCGTTCCTCTCCAAGAGTCGAAGAGGTTACCCGTCGCAAATAGTAATCGGCACCGAGATTGGCACATTCCGGATTTGAAATCGGCTCCACCGCGCCCAACGAAATCTTGTACCAACGATCCTCGCGCCCCTGATCAGCCATTGCGAATTCCTTTCGTTAGCCATGCGTCCAAACTTTATTGACTTGTACAACGCGACGGTGACATCTATTTGTCATTGACTTCCCAAATAGTTCGATCTTCTCCCATGAAATCGGCCGCAATTCGATTGCCCCACGTGCTGGCTCCGTAATACAGCGTTGATGTCGTGCCAACATGCTGCGCCAGACTGGGGGTATGGACAAAATATGGCAACTTCGTCTGGCGGCACCAATAGCCGATAACGCTGTCAATATTGCGATTACCCTCGTTAGGACCGGTCCGACGGTGATTCCAGACGACCGGGCTGCTGAGCAGCGCGTCTGCCGCGGCAGGCGAGAACACATACGCCTGAGCGCCCCACGTATCCCAGCCACGATCTTCGACGTGAAAGCCGGCCGGCTTGCCCCTGGCATAATGGCTAGGACAGAAGAGAGAAATGACACCGACCTTTTCAGCGGGCCAGAGTGAATGCTCGAGGTATTCGCGCACGCCGCGACAGAACACCACATCATCCTGGCACATCAAATACGCTTCAGCCTGACGCTCGCGCAGCACCAGTTCGGCCAAACCGAGCAGCCAATTGGGGAATGCTCCAAACTGCGGAGCGCGAACGGAAGTGGGCAAGGAGCGAAATTGCTCAGGAATATCCGCACCAGCGTCAGCGAATACTCGAGGTTGCTCCCAACCGGCGGAAGCCAAGCTTGCCAGCGTTCGAGCCAGGGTCGGCTCGTGCCGACCCGCGGTCGTCACACCTACAGACCAGTGCCAGTCCTGACCCATACTGTCCCGCCCAATCAAAGTTGTACGGCAAGTTGCGCGTCGAACTAATGACGCCTGATCGTCCCTCTGGAATCTTAAATCGCAAATGAGATCAAGAACCGGCCACCGAATCCCAAAGAACACGGTGAGTGTAAGGATATTATCGCCGACATTGCCGTTGTCAACAAAATTACAATCTTGTTGTCTTGTGCAACAACCAGCTACTTATGCAGCGCGATTTATCTATCAGCATGATGTGCCGGAACGCTTGTTTTGGATTCGGCGAGAAGTTCAATTCGCCTTCGTGAAGATGTCGGTGCCATTCTATCTATCTCAACGGCTTCGGCCGCGATAAACCGGGC